>JALZIL010000428.1 GCA_030860305.1 Actinomycetota bacterium | reverse complement strand
CAAGTATCGGCCGCCCCGTTAGTCGAGTAGCGCTATCGTTAGCCGTCATGTCAAACGGTAGCAGTAGCGACACGATGGCTGAACGGCTCCGGGGCATGGCCGCGGAACGCCAGCCGGGGGACCAGCTACCCGCATCCCGGACACTGGTCGCCGAGCTGAACGTCAGCCCGGTCACCCTCACCCGCGCACTGGCCAAGCTCGCCGCCGAGGGCGTGCTTGTGACCGAACCAGGCCGGGGGACGTTCGTCGCACCCAGACGTGGCCACCACCGACCCGATGTGGGCTGGCAGACCGTCGCCCTGGGACCGGCGCGGGTCGACAGTGCGGACCTGGCGCGGCTCCTCGCCCTCCCGGATCCGGCCGCGTCGGCGCTGTCCTCGGGCTATCTGTCTGACGACCTGCAACCGACCCGAGCCTTGGTCGCCGCTGCCGGCCGGGCCGCCCGGCGCCCAGGGGCGTGGGGACGGGTACCGCCGGCCGGGCTGCCCGAATTGCGGGCCAGCTTCGCAGCGGCCTCGGGCGTCGAGCCCTCCGATGTGCTGGTGATCCCCGGCGCACAGGCCGGACTCTCCGCCGCCTTTCGGGCTCTCGCCGCCGCTGGTGACCCGGTCCTGGTGGAGGTGCCGACCTACATCGGAGCGATCGCCGCAGCTCGTGGTGCGGGCCTGCACCCGGTTCCAGTGCCGACCGATGGCGACGGGCTGCGCCCGGATCTGCTCGCCGAGGCCTTCGCGCGTACCGGCTCCCGGGTGCTCTACGCCCAGCCCACGTTCGCCAACCCCACCGGCTGCGTGCTGGCAGCTGACCGCCGTACTGCGGTGCTCGAGGTCGTACGGACTGCCGGCGCGTTTCTGATCGAGGACGACTGGGCCCGCCACCTGAGCATCGACGGGGCGGCGCCGCCTCCGCTCATCCGGGACGACAGCGACGGGCACGTCGTCTACCTCACCTCGCTGACCAAGCCAGCGGCGCCGAGCCTTCGGATCGGTGCCCTGGTGGGTCGCGGGCCCGCCGCGGCCCGACTCGCCGCACTACGGATGGTCGATGATTTGTTCGTCCCGCGGCCGCTCCAGGAGGTGGCGGTGGAGCTACTCGGCTCACCCGCCTGGCCACGGCACCTGACCTCGTTGCGCGCCGCGTTGCGGACCCGACGCGACGCCCTGTTAGCCGCCGTGCACGAATTTCTCCCCGATGCTGCGATCACCCGGATACCCACAGGTGGACTACACGTATGGGTGCGCCTTCCCGACGAGTACGACGACGCAGAGATCGCCGCACGGGCCCGCCGGGCCGACGTCCTCGTGGAGGCCGGCAGCCCGTACTTCGTCACCGAACCACCTGCCGCGCATCTGCGGCTGACCTACGCCGCCTCGAACCCCGAGCAGCTACGCGAGGGTGCGCGCCGCCTCGCCTCGGTGCTGTAGCGAGAGCCGGCAGACCGCAATGCCCGACCACCCATTCCACTCAAGCAACCCTGACTTTCCCGGTGATCTTGACCCTTGTTTGCGGTTTCAAGGCGCATTTCTCGGCGTGTCGCCACCATAAGGTCAAGATCACCGAATGTGGACCGGGAAAGTGCGGCCTAGCGACGTAGCTGGCGCAATCGTCGGCCAAGCTGTTCGCGCAGTCCCGACAGCGCCCCAGCGGCGGCATCCGGCGGTTCCGGCTCGGCGGCCAGTTGGGCGGCCCGTTCGTGCAGCCGAGTCCGTACCTCGTCCGGGGTGTACGCGCGGCGGGCGCGCTCGTCCCTAGCCAGAATCACGCCGGTCGCGGCGACTCCGGCTATCCCGGCGACGCCGATCCATTTCCACACTCGCACCTCGCCTACGGTAGTGCCGAGAGGGCGGGAGCATCGACCGAGCGCCAGCGAGGGAGGCGCGGACCGGCCGGTGTGCGTAGCGCACGAGGCGGATTAACGGCGCGGACCGGCCGGTCAGCGGAGCGAACGAGGCTCGGATAGGAAGATGAGCCCTTGGCAGCCAGTCGGATCCCTGATCGGAGCGCCAGCCGCATCGAACTGGACCAAGCGGTCGACCTGACCCGGACCGGCGACGTGTGGCTGTTCCGCGGCTCCACTGCGGCCGATCGGGCGATCCAGACCTTCACCAATGCGCCGGTCAACCACGTCGGCATGGCGGTCGTACTCGACGACCTGCCGCCGCTGCTCTGGCACGCCGAACTCGGCAAGTCCCTGCCCGACGTGTGGACCGGCAAGCACCAACGGGGCGTCCAACTGCATGATCTGCACGACGCCGTCACGACGTGGAGCACGAAGTATCGCGCCCGGGCTTGGCTGCGGCAGCTCACGCCGGAGGTGACCCGCGAGATGGAGGATGCCGTCCTCCGGACGATCTCCAGACTTGACAGCCGACCGTTCCCGACCACCCGCGGGGTCATCCGGGGCTGGCTCGCCGGCCGGTTCAGTCATCAGGTCAAGGCCGAGACGATCTACTGCGCGGAGCTCGTGGCGGCGACGTACGCCGCGATGGGTCTGCTCGAAACGTCACGGACGCAGAACTGGTACGACCCCGGCCGGTTCTGGAGCGGCGACAACCTCGACTTGGAATGCGGTGCGTCCCTCGGCCACGAGATCAGCGTGGACGACCCGCCAGCACATGTGACTGGGCCTGGTGCGCGGTGATCTTGACGTTATTGCGGTTTCGCGGTCCAGTTCTCGGCGTGTCGCCACCATAATGTCAAGATCACCAGCGGGGTGATGACCAGAGCTACCAGGTCACGGGCAGGGACTGCACGCCGTACACCACCGACAGCTCCCGGAACTCGATCTCCTCCGGAGGTACGGCCAGGCGCAGGGTTGGGAAGCGCCGGACGAGTGCGGGGTAGGCGGCCCGCAGTTCCATCCGGGCCAGTTCGGCGCCGATGCAGCGGTGAATCCCGTGCCCGAAGGCGAAGTGCGACAACGGAGTACGGGTGGGGGCGAAGTCGTCCAAGCCGGTGCCTAGGGCGGCGTCGCGGTCCGCTGAGGACAGTGAGGCGATCACGATCTCGCCCTCGGCGATCCGCTGTCCGGTGGACAGCACGACCTCTCGCCGGGCGAACCGCGGGAAGGCGACCTGGACCACCGTGAGGTAGCGCAGCATCTCCTCGACCATGGCGTTGATCGCGGTGTCGTCGTCCCGGACGAGCGCGAAGTGCTCCTCGCTGCGCAACAACAGCAGGGCCCCGAGCGCGAGCATGCTGGCCGTGGTCTCGTGGCCACCGACCAGCAGCCCGTCAGCGAGACCGGCCAGCTCCTCGTCGCTGATCGTGTCCCCATGCTCGCGAACGATCATGCCCAGCAAGCCATCTCCGGGATCTGTTCGCTGCCCGGCGACGAGTTCGCGCATGTAGGCCAGCGACTGGGCGACCGAGTCCAGCGTCTCGGCATCCTCCATGAAGTCGAAGCGGGAATTGCTCAGCCGCTGGAAGTCGTCGCGGTCGCCGTACGGCACGCCGAGCAGTTCGCAGATGACCAGCGACGGAATGGGGAGCGCGAAGGTCGGTAGGAGATCCACCGGCTGGTCCGATGCATCGATCTCGTCGAGACAGTCGGCCACGATCGCGTGGATCCGCGGCGCGAGTCGGGCCAGCCGCCGCATCGTGAACTCCGGCGTCAGGATCTTGCGCAGCCGGGTGTGCTTGGGCGGGTCGCTCATCCCGAGGCCGCCCGGGTCCTGTTGTCCAGCAAGGGCTTCCACGCCGATCGCCGCGTCGGCCAAGGTCGAGAAGTCGGTGCTGAAGTCCGCTGCACTGCCCAACACCTGGCGTACGTCGTCGGAGCGGGTGAGCAGCCAGAACTTCATCCCGAACAGGTTGAACTCGCTGACCGGCTCCTCGGCCCGGCGGCGCCCCAACTCGGCGACGGGATCGAGGCCCTGGCGCATCAGGGGCAGGAACGGTGATTCAGTCATCGGCCAACATTGTCGTCGCCTCCGGACCCGCTTGTCATCGCGACACCACCGAGAGAGTTAACCGGCCAACTCGGTGGGTAGGGAAAGGCCTATGTCCTCGACCGACGACGCCGACCAGCGCGACGCTCTGACCTTCATCGGTACGGCCACCACGATCCTGCGGATCGGCTCGTTCACGCTGCTCACCGATCCGAACTTCCTGCACCGGGGGCAGCGCGCCTATCTCGGCCGGGGCCTGTGGAGCCGCCGGGTCACCGAGCCGGCGATGAGCGTGGCCGACCTGCCGGCCTTGGACGCCATCGTGCTGTCCCACCTGCATGGCGACCACTGGGACCGGGTGGCGCGCAAGGAGCTCGACCGATCGCCGCCGCTTGTGACCACGCCGCATGCAGCCCGACGCCTGGCCCGGCACGGCTTCAGCACGCACGGCCTGGACGACTGGGAGGCGCACACGATCACCCGCACCCAGGAGGCGCTGAGCATGACCTCACTGCCAGGTGTCCACGCCCGCGGCCTGATGGGCAAGATCCTGCCGCCGGTGATGGGCACGATGCTGGAACACAGCTACGGCGGGGAGGTACGGCGACGGATCTACCTCAGCGGAGACACGCTGACCGGTGACCATCTCGATGTCGTACGCGAGCGCTATCCCCAGATCGATACCGCAGTCGTCCACCTGGGCGGGACCCGAGTGCTCGGCCGCATGGTCACGATGGACGGCACGCAGGGGGTCGACTTCCTCGGCCGGGTCCAGCCGCGGGCCGCGGTACCGGTGCACTACGACGACTACCACGTCTTCCGGTCGCCGCTGTCGGATTTCGTCGACCGGGCCAAGGACGCCGGTTTCGGCGCGAAACTGCGTACGGTCCGGCGCGGGGAGACGGTGACGCTGGACTGACCGCGAGCGCCGGACGCTGATGCCCGCCGCACGGCCCCACGGGGATGATCATCGGAACTGTGGGGGTTATCGCGCTAGAACGAGCCCTTAACCCGGATCAGTAACCCGGATCAGTTCCGATGACGCTTCTATGTGTTGTCAAGGGGTTCGCCGGCGGCGTCGCGGAGTTTGTCGGGCCGCCGTCCCCGGTGAAGGGTCGCGTTCGCGCCCGCTCCGCGGCGGCCTGCGGCCGCCCTTGACCTGCGGGGGCTGGCCCGGGCAGCCGGAAGCGACGGGCCGCCGGTTGGACTTCGTGGCATGAATACGGTCGACGCCATGGATGTCACCGTGGTCGTGGTGACCCGAAATCGGCGCGACGAGTTGCTTCGCAGCCTTCCCCGCCACGAGGCACCAGTGGTGCTGGTGGACAACGGATCCGACGACGGAACCGCCTCCGCGGTACGCCGAGCGCTGCCGGCCGTCCGGGTCGTGGAGCTGCGGCACAATCGGGGTGCCGCCGCGCGCACCATCGGCGTCGGGCTGGCAAGCGCTCCCTACGTTGCTTTCGCCGATGACGATTCCTGGTGGGCCCCAGGTGCATTGCAGCGTGCGGCGGATCTTCGGTGTCCATCCGCGCATGGGACTGCTCGCGGCTCGCATCCTGGTCGGATCGGAAAACGTCCTGGACCCCATCTGCCACCAGATGGGCCGATCCGTGTTGGGCCGTGCAGCCGATCTGCCGGGACCGTCATTGCTGGGATTCCTGGCATGTGCTGCCATGGTCCGTCGCGAAGCCTTCTGTGCGGTCGGCGGTTTCGACGACGTCGTCCGCTTTCCCGGGGAAGAAGAACGGGTCGCACTCGACCTTGCCGAGGCGGGATGGGGTTGGCCTATGTCGACGAGGTCGTGGTGCACCACCATCCATCCCTGTCCCGTGACCGGCCTGATGAACGTCGGATGGCCCTCGCCCGGAGCAAGCTTCTGACGGCCGTGCTGCGGCGGCCCTGGCTGCGGGTTGTCTCAGAGACGCTGCATCAACTTCGTTCCGTTCCGTCCGAACGCGCAGCGGCGCTGGCCGCCCTGCCCCGGCTGCCGGCCGCGCTCCGAGCAAGACGGTGCACCAGTGACGCGGTGGAAAGAACCCTCGATCGGCTGCGCAGCAGCGAGTCGCGCGACATCAGTTTCGTTTACGGCTCACCACCTCGGGGTATGAGGATCATCGACTGAGCTTGGGGGCGGATTGGATCGCGACAGCGATGGTGACGGTGAGTATCGCCTGGCACCAGAGGTATTGGGGTCCTCCGCGCTGATGGGTCTCCCGGTATTTCCCGGTTTGCACGTCGATGCTCATTGCGTCACGCCGCTGGCCGATGGCATTGGAAGTCGGGCATGGTTCGACGTCATCGCCCTCAGTGACGGGCGGGCCGCATTGCTGGTGGGAGACGTCATCGAGCCCGGCCGGTCAGCCACGGCCGTCACTAGGCAGGTTCGGGCGATCCTGGCTCCGTTGTTGAGCCAAGACCATGATCTCGTCGCGGCACTCGAACGGTTCAGTGATGAAGTGGACGGCGAGGACCCGACCTACGCCACCACGGTCTGCGTGGCCATTGTCGATCCGATCGACGGGGATGTGCAGTACACCACCTGCGGGCATGCAGCGCCGATGGTCGTGGCCGCAGGCAAGGCTCGCATCCTTCGCTCGACTGGCGGAGGCGTCCTGCGCAGGAACCAGCCGGTACGCATCGAAACGGCGCACTTGGATCGCGACGAGGTGCTCCTCCTGCATACCCACGCCCTCAGCGGGCCAGCCCGGCTGGCTGTTGCCGGCGGGTTGGCCGAACTACCGAATAGTCCTGCTGGCGCAAGCACGGCTGGCGGGCGGTCGGACGACCAGTCGGCAAGAACCAGTGAGCTGTGCCGCGCCACCGCGGAGGAGATGCTGCGCGGTGGGACACGGGACGACCTCGCCGTACTGGCAGTGCAATCTCGCCCTGGGGTCCCCGAACTGGACATGACCGTCAAGGCCTTGCCGAGCAGTCTGGAAACCGTCCGGGAGGCAGTCGGCGACTGGCTGTCCGGATTGCGCAGCAGCATCGAGGACGGTGCCGGCATGGCCCTGGCCGTCGGCGAGGCCATGACCAACGCCGTACAGCACGCCTTTGTCGGTGCCCGCGCCGGCTCGGTCACCGTCACGGCGAAGCTGTCAGCCGACGGGGTGCTGGCCTGCTCTATACGTGACGACGGCAACTGGTTACCGCGGGTATCGTCACGGCCAGGGCAAGCCGGGCGGGGACTGCGGCTGATGGCCCGAGTGTGTGATCGGATGGTGATCTCTCGTGATCCGGGCGGCACAGTGGTCGAACTGAGCCGGCGGCTGCATCACCCAGTCAGCCGTGCCAGCACAGCTGACCGGGTGCTGCGCTAGACGCTCGGATGCCCGGTCTCCGCTGTCGGCGCACGGCCCGCCTCATCGGCGTGGGCAGGTCAGTCAGTAACCTCGCATAAGAATCGTTTACGTCGTAAAGCCTGCGGGTATCACTCGCAGTGGACCTAATTCCTTGAGGAGGACTACCCATGACCTACCCCCCGGAGACGCCGTCTTCGACGTACGGCTCGGATCCCAGTTCGCCCTACTCCGCCGACGACACGTCGTCGCCCTATCCCGCCGACGACACCTCGCCGGCTCTGTCCACCGAGGACGCCCCACCGGCCTACCCGGACCCGGCCTCGGCCTACGCCGGCACGGGCACTGCCGCCGTCGGCGGCACCGGGACGTTCACTGACCCGGGAACTAGTTACTCAGGAACCGTGGGTGGATCGGACTCCTCGACCCCCGAAGTGGCAAAGCAGCAAGCTGCCCAAGTGGGCGACACCGCCGCCCAGGCAGGCTCGCAGGTAGTCGATGTGGCCAAGGAACAGGCCGGCAACGTCGCAGCAGAGACCCAGGCGCAGGCCAAGAACCTGCTGGGCCAGACCCGCAACGAGCTGCAGTCCCAAGCGGGCCAGCAGCAGCAGCGGGCGGCCACTGGACTCCGTTCGCTGGGCAGCGAACTCCAGAAGATGGCCAACAACACCGACCACGAGGACGGCCCGGCCAGCGAGGTCGCCCGCCAGGTGGCCGACCGGATCGACACTGCCGCTTCCTGGCTGCAGGACCGTGATCCCGGGCAGGTTCTGACCGAGGTCCAGCGGTTTGCTCGGCAACGTCCGGGCGCGTTCTTGGCCATCGCCGCGACTGCCGGCCTGTTGGCCGGGCGACTGACCCGAGGCCTGACCGCCGACACCCAGAGCGACGGCGCGCAGAGCGGCGGCACGTACGCCGGCACATATCCGGATACCGCCACCAGCGGCTACGCCGGCACCTACCCGACGGACGCGGGCTTCAGTTCCGGCGCCGGCCTGAGCGGCGGCGCCGCCATGGGCTCCCAGCCGGACAGCGGGTGGCCGGCGACCGGCGCCGCTCCCGACCCGGGCGGCTACGCAGCCGGGTTTGGTTCAGACCAGTCCTTCGACACCACGACGCCTCCGCCCGCGGTGTGGGGCCAGGACCCGGTGGTGCCCGAAGGTGAGGGCACGTATTACGACTCGGGCCCGGGTAGCGCTGATACAGGTACGGAGTCCGGTACGGGCACCTACCCCAGCTCGGACCCCGGGTATGGAACGGGAACGGGTTCGGGCAGGGTCGGCCAGTGAGCACAGAGATGGGCTCATCGCTGCCTGGGCGGGACTTGGGTGGAGCGAGCGCTGCCGGTCAGGAAGAGGAGCGCTCGATCGGAGAGATCCTCAGCGATGTGACCACCGATCTGTCGGTCCTGATGCGTCAGGAACTCGAGCTGGCCAAGGCCGAACTCAAGCAGACCGCCACGCGCGCCGGAACCGGCGCCGGGATGTTCGGTGGTGCGGCCGTCGCCGGTCACATGGTGCTGCTCTTCCTGTCCCTTGCGCTGTGGTGGGCACTGGGCGACGCGATCGGCCTGGGTTGGTCGGCAGTGATCGTCGCGGTCATCTGGGCGATCATCGCGGCGGTACTCGCGGTGATGGGGCGCAGTCAGCTCGCCCGCGTCCGGGGCATCCCGGCCACGACCGAGACGGTGGGCAAGATCCCGGACGCCCTGCAAGGGAACGAACCCCCGCACAACTTCAACACCAATCAATTCAGCGGCACTGGAATGGAGAACCCACGATGAGCACTGACCCGGATGTGATCCGCGCCGACATCGAGCGCACCCGTGCCCGGCTGAGCAGCGATGTGAACTCGCTGACCAACGAGGCCAACCCCAAGACCATCGTCGGGCGTCGCGTCGACCGCGCCCGTACGGCGGTCGGCAGCGTCAAGGAGAAGGTGATGGGAACCGCTTCCGACAGCACGTCCTCGGCCGGGTCGGCAGCCTCCTCGGCCACCGACACCCTCGGGAACGCCGCCTCCTCCGTGGGGGACGCGGTGTCCTCGGCGCCCCAGACGGTCCGCAGGCAGACGCAGGGCAATCCGCTGGCTGCCGGACTGATCGCCTTCGGCACCGGTGCCCTGCTCGGCAGCTTGCTTCCGGCCTCGGCCAAGGAACAGCAGGCCGCGGAGAAGGTCAAGGACGCAGCCCAGCCGGTCGTCGCGCAGTTGAGCGAGGTGGCCAAGGACACGGCGGACTCGCTGAAAGAGCCGGCCCAGCAGGCGGTGGAGTCGGTGAAGTCCACGGCTACCGACGCGGCAGCGACCGTCAAGGACGAGGGCGCCTCGGCAGCTCAGGACGTGAAGGACCAGGCGCAGACCTCGGCCCAGCACGTACAGAACCAACGCAGTTAGAACCGTTGCAGGCTACGTGCCCGCGCCGACCAGGGCGGCGCGGGCACGTACTGCGATGAACGGCAGTGCACAGACCCCGTCTCGACGGACCCGGGTCTGAAACAGAGACCGCACCATGCACCCGGAGCGGCAAGGGGACAGTGATGTCAGAGCAGGAAAACAGTCGTACGGACGACTCCACTGGCGCGTCGCCGCCTGGCGCAGACGCAGACAGCCCGACCGAGATCCCGGCAAAGGGCTGGCGTCAGGTGCTGACCCGGGGCTGGAAAGAGGCACAATCCGATCAGGTCCCGCTGCTGGCCGGCGGGGTGGCCTTCTTCGGCTTCTTGGCGCTGTTCCCGGCGCTGATCGCGACCGTCCTGCTGTACGGGCTGCTTGTCGATCCGGCCACCGTGCGGGAGCAGGTCGCCTCCGTCGGCGGTGCTCTGCCGGCCGAGGCCCGGACGATTCTGCTCGACCAACTCGAGACCCTGACCGCCACGTCTGAATCAGCTCTGGGCATCGGGCTGGTGATTTCGGTGGCCCTGGCGCTCTGGAGTGCCAGCGGCGGGATCGGCAACCTGATCACCGCGATCAACACCGCCTACGACGAGGAGGAGGACCGGGGATTCGTCAAGCGCAAGCTCCTGGCCCTGGGACTCACCCTCGCCGCCATCGTCTTCCTGCTGGTGATCGTCACCCTGGTGGCTGTCGCTCCGGCCGTCCTGGACAACCTGGTCGGCTCCGGCCCGATCCGCTGGTTGTTCGAAGCGATTCGATGGGCGCTGCTGTTGGTGCTGATCATGGGCGCCCTGGCCGTGCTCTATCGGAGCTCGCCCGACCGGGACGCGCCCAAGATCCGCTGGGTGACGGTCGGGGCGGGCATCGCCACCGTCCTCTGGATCGTCGCCTCGGTCGGCTTCTCCATCTACGTGGACAACTTCTCCTCGTACGGCAAGACCTACGGCGCGTTGGCCGGTGTCGTGATACTCATGCTCTGGCTGTGGATCAGCGCGTATGCGGTTCTGCTGGGCGCCGAGATCAACGCCGAGTCCGAGCAGCAGACCATCAAGGACAGCACCAAGGGACCCGAGCAGCCGTTGGGCCAACGGGGCGCAGTCAAGGCGGATTCGGTGCCGACCGAACAGGCTCCCAGCGCCGATGAACGCGGCCCCGGCCCCGAGGACCACGGCACCGGCCCCAAGGACGATCCATCAGCCAAGCCCACGCGAGAGAAGCAGCACACGGGATCATCACCGTCCAACGCGAAGTCGTGACCCGGGCGCCTTGAGCAAGATCGCTGCGCATCGGGCGGCCAAAGCACGCTGGGGAACCTGGAACCCCGTAGACGAGGTCAGATCTTCCCCACCGGCGTGGACTCAGCCGAATCCGGCGTACGAAGCGAATCCAGCACGGCATCCCAGTCAGCCAGGAACCGGTCGAGGCCGAAGCGCGAGAGCGCGGCCGCGCGACCAGCCGCACCGGCCTGGCGAGCTCGGGCCGGGTTGGCCAGGAATCCCGCCGCCGCCGCAGCCAACTCCTCCGGACGTGTGCTGATCACTCCGGCCTCCGGCGGGACGGCGGTCACCACCTCGGTCGTCGCCAGGGCCACCACCGGCATTCCCAGGTACATCGCCTCGAGCAGCGACAGCCCCAACGACGTCCAGCGGGTCAGGTGCACGTAGACGCCTCGTCGCGCCAGCGCGACGTGCATCTCGTGCTGGGGCAGATCCTCGAAGGTGCGCAACCGCTCCGCGGAGAGTCCAAGCTGCTCGGCCAAGCCGCTGACACCCATCCCGAAGACGTCGAGCGGGACGACAGCCGACAACGCCGGCAGGAGGTCCGTCCCGACGGCACGGGCCCGGCGGATCGGGTCGTTGATGACCACTGCCGCGCGCGGCACGTCGCCGAGATAGCGGTGTCCGGGGTCGAGGATCCCGTGCTCGATGACCTCGGTCCGCGCGGAACCGCAGTCCCAGAACAGCTGGTTGAACGCGGTCACGTGCACGATCGGCACCGCCGACTGCGCGGCATACGGATGCCGGGTCGCGGGTACGTTCCCGCCCGGCGTGTTGTGCTCCAAGTAGACCGCCGGTACGTCGAGGCCGGGTCGCCGACCCAGCCACCGCTCGACCAGGTCCGCCTCGTGCGGGCGTTGCAGGATCACCAGGTCGATGTCCTGGTCCGTCAGCTCATCCAGTGGGACCTCGCGAACGGACGCCGGCCAGTCCCAGGTGCTGGCCCGGCCCCGCCCGTTCGGTCCTCGCTCGGCGTCCACCGGAACGACGTAGTCGTGACCGCCTTGGACGAACGAGGTCGTCCACGAGCCGTGTACGTGCCACAGCAGGATGCGTCGGCCCATGGCGCAAACGGTTCCCTTCGGCTCGGTGTTCATGCACCGCGGGGTTCATGCGCTGGACGCCATCGCTGGAGAAGCGTTTCTCTGAGAAGCGTTTCTCTGAGAAGCGTTTCTCCGCCGCAGAAGCGGGAACCAGGTACCCGTGAACTTCTGCAACGAAGGGTCGGCATGCGCATTCTCGGCGTGAACGCGATCTTCCACGATCCGTCGGCGGCTCTTGTCGTCGACGGCAGCATCGTGGCAGCTGCGGAGGAAGAGCGGTTCAGCCGGCGCAAGCACGGCAAACGACCCGTGCCCTTCTCGGCCTGGGAGTTGCCCGAGCAGGCCGCCCGCTGGTGCCTTGCCAGGGGCGGGATCACCGCGGCCGAACTCGACGGCGTCGCGTACTCCTTCGACCCCGCCCTGTCCCAGCCGGCCGACCAACTGGGACTCGACGATCCCTGGGACCACCTGCGGATCGACTACGCGCGCAGCGCGCCGGGCTTCCTGAGTACGGCGCTGCCCGGCCTGGACCCGAGCCGGGTCTCCTACGTCCCGCATCACGTCGCGCACGCGGCCTCGGCTGGCCTGGCCGGTCCGTACCGCGACTGCGACGTCCTGGTGCTGGACGGCCGTGGCGAGGCGAGCAGCCACCTGGCCGGTCGCTACGACGACGGCGTGCTGACCCCGCTGGCCGGGCAGCCCCTCCCGCACTCGCTGGGGTTGGCCTACGAGGACCTCACCGAACATCTCGGGTTTCTGCGCAGTTGCGACGAGTACAAGGTCATGGCGTTGGCCTCGTACGGCAAACCGCGCTTTGCCGATCTGCTGCGGGATTCGCTCTACACCACCGGCGACGGCGGCTTCCGCACCGAGCCGGTGGACTGGGCCAGCTTCGCCCCATCCCTGCGCGCCGGAGAGGAGTGGACCAGCGATCACGCGGACCTGGCTGCCAGCCTGCAACAGCGCCTCGAGGACATGCTGCTGGAACTGGTCGGCTGGCTGCACGTCCAGACCGGCGGTCAGCACTTGGTCCTGGCCGGTGGGGTGGCGCTGAACTGCGTGGCCAACACCCGGATCCACGAGCAGGGCCCGTACGACGACGTGTGGGTCCAACCCGCCGCCGGCGATGCCGGTACCGCACTCGGCGGGGCGCTACATCTTGCCCGATCAAGTGCAGGCGGGGAAGGCAACGGGGTCGAGCAGATGGCCGGCGCCGACCTCGGCCGGGAGTGGAGCGAGGCGGAGATCGCCGGGTATCTGACCACCGCGGCGTTGCCGTTCGAGCGACCCGCCGATCTGGCCGACACCGTCGCGCAAGCGCTGGCCGCCGACGGCATCATCGCCTGGTTCCAGGGGCGCAGTGAATTCGGCCCGCGGGCGCTTGGCCATCGATCGCTGTTGGCCCACCCCGGCCGGATCGGCAACCTGGAGCGGCTCAACGACGTCAAGGGCCGCGAGCAGTTCCGGCCGGTGGCGCCGATGTGCCGGATCGAGCGAGCGGCGGAGATCTTCAGCCGCGGGCCGGTGCCCTCGCCGTTCATGCTCTTCGTTCATGACGTCGCCCAAGCCTGGCGCGACCGGATTCCGGCCGTCGTCCATGTGGACGGCACCGCCCGGGTCCAGACCGTCGATCCGGCGAGCCAGCCACTGCTGGCCCGGATGTTGGAGTGCTTCGAGCGACGCACGGGGCTGCCGGTCGT
>JALZIL010000427.1 GCA_030860305.1 Actinomycetota bacterium | reverse complement strand
AGATCTTCGGACCGGTCTTGTCCGTGCTGACATTCCGTACACCCGACGAGGCCGTGACAAAGGCCAACAACACGCCGTACGGGCTGTCGGCCGGGATCTGGAGCGACAAGGGTTCCCGGATCCTGGCGATCGCCTCACGGCTACGGGCTGGGGTGGTGTGGGCCAACACCTTCAACCGATTCGATCCGACCAGCCCGTTCGGTGGATACAAGGAGTCCGGCTACGGCCGGGAAGGTGGCCGGCATGGCTTGGCCGCCTATCTGGCCGGCGTCGAGGAGGCGTGACGGTGTGAGTTCACGACTGGACGTGCGGAAGACGTACAAGCTCTACATCGGTGGGAAGTTTCCGCGCTCGGAGTCCGGGCGCTCGTATGTCGTCACCGATGCCAAGGGGACCTTTCTCGCTAATGCGAGCCGGGCCTCGCGCAAGGACGCCCGCGATGCGGTCGTGGCGGCGCGGGCGGCCTTCTCCGGCTGGGCCGGTGCGACGGCGTACAACCGCGGTCAGGTCCTCTACCGGGTGGCTGAGGTGATGGAAGGTCGTGCAGATCAGTTCGCCGTGGAGGTCGCCGCCGGTGAGGGGCTGCGGGCCTCGCAGGCGCGTGCGGTCGTCGCTGCCGCCATCGACCGCTGGGTCTGGTACGCGGGCTGGACCGACAAGTTGGCCCAGGTCGTCGGTGGGACTAATCCGGTTGCCGGACCGTATTTCGATTTCTCCATCCCCGAACCGACTGGTGTGGTGGCCGTGCTTGCACCGCAAGACTCTTCGCTGCTCGGGCTGGTCAGCGTCCTGGCCCCGGCGGTGGCCGGTGGAAACGTCGTCGTGGCGGTGTCCTCGCAACGCAGGCCGCTGCCGGCCATCACGCTGGCTGAGGCTTTCGCCACCTCCGACGTACCCGGCGGGGTGGTGAATCTGCTGACCGGAGGCGCTGCGGAGATCGGTCCCTGGCTGGCCGAGCACGGTGACGTCAATGCGATCGACCTGACCGGAACTATCGGCGCCTCGGATGGCGACGAGGCTGCCGACATCGAGTTGGCGCGCGACCTGGAGGCAAAGGCGGCCGGCACGCTGAAGCGGGTTCGACGTCCACCGGTTTCCGGAATGCAGGCTGGTGGTCCAGACTGGGCCGCCGAACCGGGGCTGTCCCGGATGACGGCGTTCTTGGAGACCAAGACCGTCTGGCACCCGATCGGAGTCTGAACACACCGCCATGGCATCACCTTCCATCGTCCCGATCGCCCTCACCATCGACGACCGGACCGGTTACACGTTGTGGGCTCCGCCTTGGGAAGAGGATGGCGAGCAGTGGCAGGCCTTCCTCGGCGCCGAGGGGCGACTGCACTTGTTCAAGTCCGAGCGCGAGTTGGCCGCCTACGCCCGGACGGCCACCGAGCACGACTTGGACGACCATCCGGTGTGGCCGGTGGTGGCCACGCTTCCCGCCCGGGACCTGACACCGGACGACGACCATCGCTACGACCTCGACGGTATGTACGAGTTGGTCACCGAGGATCCGGACCGCTGGTCAGTGGGCGAGGTCGCCGACACCATCGACATCGTCAGCCGGATAGCCGAGTGCTGTGCGGCGACCGGGATCGTCCGCGACCTGGAGCAGGTTCCCGAGATCGGGCTGCTGTCCATGGGAGCTGATGCCTTCGTCGGGCGGGAAGGCGAGAACTCCTGGACCGAGGTCGGCAAGGCCGTCGACGAACACTGGGAGCTGGTGCTCACCCGGCTCGGCAAGCGGATCCGCTGGCCGAAGGTCGACGTCTCGGTTCTCGAAGCCGAGGAGAAGGAGTTGGCTGCCAAGGAGGCGCAGCAGACCGGAAAGATCGCCGAGGAACGCGCCAAGCGCCGCCAGGCGGCGGCGCAGCTCGGTCGCGAAGCCGAGGATGCCGACCGCCGCGCCCTCGAGAGCGAGGACGGCGACGTCCTCATCGAGGAACCGGTCACCGGTACGGCCGTCATTCAATTGCCAAGCACCGCATGGGAAGCCGACGCCGACGAGGTCGACGAGGCCACCGAGTTCTGGGAGTCGGTCGGGATCCTCCCGGTCGAGCTCACCCTTCCGGAGGGCAGTGGCCTGACCCTGCGGTGCTATGTCGATGATGCGCCGCGCTTCCTGGGCAGGAAGCAGACCGTCTATCTCTTCCGCTCGGCGGACGGGCTGGGCACCTTCATCCGCGGCAAGAGCCCCCACGACCTGCGCGACATCGCGACCTGGCCCGATGTGGTGGACAGCGACGTCCCTGCGCTTCCGGCCGAGGAGGATCGCTACGACCTTGCCGAGATCTCCGAGCTGTTCAGCCGCGGTGACAGCACCGATGTCTTCGACTACTCGCGCCTGGCTCGTTCCTTCGATGGCGTGCTCGACGTCGCTGAGTACGCCGACTTGGACAGCGTTGACGAACTCATTCGGCCGACGACTCCGCTGGGTGGGGCCTTGGTGGAAAGTCAGCGCGGAGTGGGAAAGTCCTTGGCACCCGCCGACACCGCCGCGATGGCCTCGGCCTGGGACGAAGTCGTGGAGAAGGTGAGCGGCGCCGTCCGCTGGCACGATTGATCTGCGACGGCAGGACAGTCACGTGATTTCTACCCGGTCTGGAGTCTCGATCAGAGCGGTATAGGCGGGCTTGATGACTTCATTGATCAGCCGCAGTCGCTCGTCGAACGGGATGAACGCGGACTTCATCGCGTTGACGGTGAGCCACCGCAGGTCCTTCCAGCCGTAGCCGAAGGCCTCAACCAGCCCAGCCATCTCCGAAGTCATGCTGCAGTCACTCATCAGCCGGTTGTCGGTGTTGACCGTGACGCGGAAGCCCAAGCGCCGTAACAGCCCGATCGGGTGCTCAGCAATGCTCGCAACCGCGCCGGTCTGCACGTTGGAGGACGGGCACATCTCCAGTGGGACCCGCGTGTCACGCACGTACGCGGCCAGGCGCCCCAAGGTCGCCGTTCCCCCGCCGTCGACAGTGATGTCATCGACGATGCGTACGCCATGACCGAGTCGATCAGCGCCGCACCATTGCAACGCCTCCCAGATCGAGGGCAGGCCGAACGCCTCGCCCGCGTGGATGGTGAAGTGCCCGTTCTCGCGGCGCATGTATTCGAAGGCGTCGAGGTGTCGGGTCGGCGGAAACCCGGCCTCCGCTCCGGCGATGTCGAACCCGACGACACCGCGGTCGCGGTAGGCGATGGCCAACTCCGCTATCTCTCGAGATCGGGCAGCATGTCGCATCGCGGTCAGGAGCACGCCGATCCGGATCCGATGCCCATCGCCGGCTTCGGAAGCATCGGAGGCGCTTGCAGCCTCGGCGGATCCGGCGGCGAAGCCGGCCAGCACCGCATCGACGACGTCGGTGAGCTCGAGCCCCTGCTCGACGTGCAGTTCGGGTGCGAATCGCACCTCTGCATAGACCACGCCGTCCCGAGCGAGATCCACCGCGCATTCGGCCGCCACTCTGCTCAGCGCGTCCCGGGTCTGCATCACCCCAACGGTATGGACAAAAGTCTCCAGGTAGCGCTCCAACGAACCGGAGCCGGCGGCGGTACGGAACCAGGCCGCGAGCTCGGTCGAGTCGCTGGTCGGTAGGTCCGCGTACCCGACCTGGGTAGCCAGCTCGGCAACCGTCTTCGGTCGTACCCCCCCGTCCAGGTGATCATGGAGCAAGACCTTCGGGACTCGGCGGATCGACACCTCGTCGAGTACGTGCTGCATACGCCTCACGCTAGCGCCCGAGCAGATTCACGTACGAAGGGATCGATGAAACCGCATGGGCGCAGTCACTTGTCGGCTCAATTCTCTCGGCGCATGCTCCTTCGTATGGCAGCACCACCGCGATGGGTGGACGTCTCCGGGCTACGGATCGCGTATCGGCGAGCGGGATCAGGCGAACCGCTGGTACTGCTCCATGGCGCCTTCAGCGACAGCCGCGAGTGGCGAGGGCAGCTTGACGGTCTGTCCGTCACCCTTGACGTCATTGCGGTTGACTGTCCCGGATGCGGACACTCCGATGACCCGCCGGACGGATTCACCGTGCAGGACTTCTCCGACTGCCTCGCCGGTTTCCTGGCGGTACTGGGTGTGCAGCATCCGCATGTCTGTGGGCTGTCGTTCGGTTCGATGTACGCCCTGGCGCTCTACCGCCATCATCCAGAGATCGCCCGGAGCCTCATCCTGGCCTCGGCGTATGCGGGATGGGCCGGTTCGTTGCCGTCTGATGAGCTCGCCCGGCGCAAGCAGTGGGTAGGTGAGGTCCTCGACCGGCCGGTCGACGAATGGGGCCCGGGCTTCTTGGCCACCGTGTACGCCGACTCGACCCCGCCAGAAGTGCTGGCCGAGGCGATGGACATCTTGCGCGACCTGCGGCCCGATGGATTCCGCCCGGCGACGGCTGCCTTTCTCGACGCCGACCTGCGCGACGTGCTGCCACTCATCACGGTCCCCACCCTGCTTCTGTACGGGGGACGCGACGAACGCGCGCCGATGGACGTCGCGAAGGACATGCACGCACAGATCAGCGGTTCACGCCTCGTTGTGCTGCCCGATGTCGGGCATGGCATCAACTCCGAGGCACCGGAGAGCTTCAACGCAGCCGCACTGGACTTCCTCACCGGTAGCGGGCACTGAGCGATTCAGCCGTCCGCGCGGTCTCGCCACCGGAAGACCAGGATGCTCAGCACCATCCCGGCGATGGTCCACGCACCCAGGACAAGGGCCACCTTGCCCAGTTCGAAGGAACCGGCGGCTTCCTGGGCGGCGAAGGAGTCCGGCAGGAAGGCAGCCCGCATTCCCTGCGTCAACCACTTGAGCGGGAAGATCGCCGCGATGCTCTGCATCCAGCTCGGCAGATCGGTGAAGACGAAGAAGACACCCGAGATGAACTGCAGCACAAGAGCAATCGGTGTGACGATGGCCGGCGCCGACTTGCCGTTCTTGATCGCACTCGAGAAGGCGATGCCCAGCAGCGAGCAGGAGGCCAGACCCAGCAGGGTGACCCAGACAAGGGTCATCCATTTCTCCGCAGTGGCGGGAAGGTCGACGCCGTACACAATGACCCCCACCACCATAAGCAGGGCGATCGTGGCCACCCCCACGACGACGACCTGCACGACCTTGCCGACGAAGTACGCGGACTTTGGCATCGGTGTGCCGGAAAGCCGCTTGAGCCGGCCCTCACTGCGTTCGATCGCGATCGTGATGGCGAGATTCTGGAAGCCCGACGCCAACACGCCGGAGGCGACCATTCCGGCCATGAAGTACTGGACGAAGGTCAGGCCGGGGGCGATGTCGTAGTTCAGGACCGCACCGAAGATCAGTAGCAGCAGGGACGGGAAGATCAGTGTGAAGACGAGGGCTTCCTTCTGCCGGAAGAACTCCAGGATCTCGACCCTGGAGCGCGCGAGGTACACCTGGCTCGCCGGGGGCAGCTGTGGTGCCGCGTCGGGCTCGGTCGTCTCGGTCGTGGGTGTCGCGGCGCTCACGCTGGTTCTCCGATCATCTGCAGGTAGATGTCCTCGAGGCTTGGGCGCTGCACGGCGAGTTCGGGGATCTCCCCGCCCAACCGCTGACTCAGCGCCTGGACCACCGCGGTCGGCGTGGCCGTGGTCTCCTCACGGCGCCGCCCGTCCTCGACCCAGCGCACGCGGGCGGGTGCGAGATGACGTCCGCCGAGTTCCGCGGGTATGCCCACCTCGACGATCCGTCCACCCGCGATCACGCCGACCCGGTCGGCCAGGGCCTCGGCCTCGTCGAGATAGTGCGTGGTCAGCAGCATGGTCGTACCGAGCTGACGAAGCTGGCCGATCAACTCCCAGAACTGGCGTCGCGCCTCCGGGTCGAAGCCGGTGGTCGGCTCGTCGAGAAACAACAGCCGCGGCCGCCCGACGATGCCCAGGGCAACGTCGAGTCGGCGCTGCTGACCACCGGACAGCGAGCTGGCCCTGGCCTTGAGCTTCTCGGTCAGGCCGACGAGCCCGATCACTTCCTCGACGGGTCGCGGGTTGGCGAAGTAAGAAGCTTGCACTCGTACGGTCTCGGCGACGGTCAGTTCGCTGTCGCCCCCCCTGCTCTGCAGGACGATGCCGATCTGCGATTTCCAGCGCGCGTCCGCCCGTGCCGGATCTACGCCGAGCACGCTGACCTCACCGGCGTCTCGGCGGCGATAGCCCTCCAAGATTTCCACGGTCGTGGTCTTGCCGGCACCGTTGGGGCCGAGCAGGGCGAAGATCTCCTCCCGGGCGATGTCGAGGTCGACGCCCGCGACCGCCTCGTGGACGCCGTAGGACTTGCGCAGACCGCGAACGCTGATCGCGACATCGATGTCTGGCGGTGCCGGTGTGGTCTGGTGATCGGCGACGCGCGGTGAATCCGTTGTCATGCGCCCAGCCTCCCGTACCGCGCGGGCCGCCGCTCGGCCCGGGTGGCCGCCTTGTCAGTTCCTCGGTGGACGGCGTCGCTCCGCGCCACAGAGATGTCGCAGGTTTGCAGGGCACTCGCCAGGCCTGTCGCCTGCAGACCTACGACATCACGATGTGAAGGTGCTTGATGTCGCAGGTTTGCAGGGCACTCGCCGGGCCTGTCGCCTGCAGACCTACGACATCAGGACGGTGCGATCCGGTCGACGACCAGGGGCAGCAACTCGTCGTCGGTGTCGACCCCGATCGCGTTCTCCAACGCCTGAAGCGCCCGCGGAATCCGGTCGGCGTCGTCGGTGTGCAGTTCCAGCAGCGGCTGACCGTGGCGGACCTCGTCGCCCACCGCAGCATGCCAGGTCACACCGGCGGTTGCCGAGACCGGATCCTGCTTGCGAGCCCGGCCGGCCCCGAGCCGCCAGGCAGCGACTCCGACGCCGTAGGCATCGAGGCGGGTCAGCCGGCCGGACGCAGGCGCGGGCACGACATCGTGCTCCCGGGCCACCGGCAGGCTGGCGTCCGGGTCGCCTCCCTGAGCGGCGATCATGGCCCTCCAGGAGTCCATGGCCTTCCCACTGGCCAGAACCGCCGCTGGGTCGACGTCGCCGAGACCGGCCGCAGCCAGCATCTCCTCGGCCAACCGGACGGTGAGCTCGACGACGTCGGCGGGGCCGCCACCGGCCAGGACCCCGACCGCCTCGGCGACCTCGACCGCATTGCCGGCCGACCGGCCCAGCGGCCGGTCCATGGCGGTGACCAGCGCGACGGTGCGCACGCCCGCCTCGGTGCCGATCCCGACCATGGTTCGAGCAAGTTCGGTGGCGTCCTCGACGGTCTTCATGAACGCGCCCGAGCCGACCTTGACGTCCAGGACCAGCGCCCCGGCGCCCTCGGCGATCTTCTTGCTCATGATCGAACTGGCGATCAGCGGGATCGATTCAACCGTCCCCGTGACGTCCCGGAGCGCGTACAGCTTCTTGTCCGCCGGGGCCAACGTCTCCCCCGCGGCACAGACCACGGCGCCCACGCTGCGCAGCTGGGAGAGGTAGTCGACGTGGCTCACGTCCGCCCGCCAGCCCGGGATCGACTCGAGCTTGTCCAGAGTGCCTCCGGTGTGTCCGAGACCGCGGCCGGACAGCTGCGGCACGGCGACTCCGCAGGCCGCCACCAGCGGAGCCAGCGGCAGGGTGATCTTGTCTCCGACGCCGCCGGTCGAGTGCTTGTCCGCGGTCGGTCGGCCGAGATCTGCGAGCTGCATCCGTTCGCCGGAATCGATCATCGCGGTGGTCCAGCGGGCCAGTTCGGAGGTCTGCATGCCGCGAAAGACGATCGCCATGAGCAGAGCAGCCATCTGCTCGTCGCCCACCGCCCCCTGGGTGTAGGCGTCGATGACCCAGTCGACCTGCTCGTCGGTCAGGGTGTGCCCGTCCCGCTTGGCCCGGATGACATCAATCGCATCCATCGCTGTCCCCTTCAGATCCCGGACGTTATGCGCATAACGTCCGGATCTGGGGCTGATTTCGGGACGTTATGCGCATAACGTCCCAAAAACGCCAGTGCGAGTCACGGGTTCTACGGTCCCTCTTGGCGGTTGGCTGCGGCCAGGAGGTCGTTGGGGCCGAAGGCGTCTGGCAGGACATCGGTCATCGGCACGATCCCGCGATCGGTCTTGAGCAGCAGCTCCGGACCGCCCTGTTCCCAGAGCAGCTGCCGGCAGCGCCCGCACGGCATCAGCGGCTGCCTGTCGCCGCCGACACACGCCAGCGCGACCAGTCGACCGCCTCCGCTGGCATGCAGGGCGCTGACCAGGCCGCATTCGGCGCACAGGCCGAGCCCGTACGACGCGTTCTCGACGTTGCAGCCGGACACGATCCGGCCGTCGTCGACCAGCGCTGCGGCACCGACCGAGAAGTTCGAGTACGGCGCGTACGCGTGTCCCATCGCTGCCACGGCGGCGGCGGTCAGCGCCTCCCAATCGATGTCGCCCCTCGATCGTGACATTTAGCCCGCCTCGCCTCGTCGATAGATCACCCCGTCGGCGGCCGGCATTCGCAGTCGTTGAGACGCTAATGCCAGAACGAGAAGCGTTGCGACGTACGGCGTCATACCCGTGAAGTCCGCCGGCACGACATCGGTGAGCAGGAACCAGATCAGGATCAAGGCGGCGAACCCGCCGGTGATGATCGGCCGGATCGGCGGCTGCTTGCGATAGATCTGCCAGGCCGCGATGACGACCATTCCGAAGACGAGGACGAGCAGCAGCGCATGCACCGATGTACCCCCGCTGCGCAAGCGGAGCGCATCGGTGTAACCGAACAGACCCGCGCCGGCGGCGAGTCCACCCGGCCGCCAGTTGCCGAAGATCATGGCGGCCAGCCCGATGAAGCCCCGACCACCGGTCTGCCCGTCCCGGTAGGAACTCGAGGCCACGATGGCCAAAAAGGCTCCGCCGAGGCCGGCCATACCGCCGGAGATGAGCACCGCGATGTACTTGTACTTGTAGACGTTGACCCCGAGTGTCTCGGCCGCCGCCGGGTTCTCCCCGCAGGACCGCAGTCGGAGCCCGAACGCAGTGCGCCACAAGACGATATAGGTCCCGACGATCAACGCAACGGCGATGATCGTGAGCACCGAGACGTTGTCGGTCAGGGCCCGCAGGGCAGCGGCGACGTCGGAGACGAAGAACCACTGTTTGTCGGCGATCGACCCCAACCCGTCGGCCACACCGGGGACGGTCAATGCCGGCAGGTCGGGTACGGATGGCGATTGGGTCGAGCCCCCACCCTCTACGCCCTCGAAGGCAACGGCGGCGAGGTACTGGGTGGCGCCGAGTCCGAGGATGTTGATCGCCACCCCGGAGACGATGTGGTCCACGCCGAAGGTGACTGTGGCCACTGCGTGGACAAGCCCACCGATCGCACCCAGCAGCACCCCGGCCACGACGCCGGCCCAAGCGCCCCACTGGTATCCGGCCCAGCCCGCCCCGAACGTGCCGAGGATGAGCATCCCCTCGAGCCCGATGTTGACCACACCGGCGCGCTCGGCCCACAGCCCGCCCAAGCCGGCCATGGCGATGGGCACGGCCAAGCCGATGGTCGCGCTCAGGGTCCCCGCGGAAGCGATGTCGTTGGCGCCGGTGATCACCCGTACCAGCGACAGCAGGAACAGCAATCCGGCAACAGCCAGTAGCACCCGTGGCAGGATGCGGCGCCGCTTGGTCGTGGCCGGCGCGCGTTCGGTCCCCACCTGCACACCGGTGGCACTCATGCCGACGTCCTCTCCGGCTCACGGGGTGGTGTCTGGCCGCCGATGCTGTCCGCGCTGCCGCCCCCTTCTCCGGCAGCCAACGCCTTGGCGACCCGTTGCTGCTCGTCTCGCACGCGGTAGCGGCGCACCAACTCGTAGGAGATGACGACCGCCAGGACGATGACGCCCTGCATGATCGTGATGATCTCCGGCGACACATCGGCGATGATCTGCAGCGGATTGGCCGCTACTTCCAGGTAGGCGAACAGCACCGCACCGAAGGCAACCCCGATCGGGTGGTTGCGGCCCAGCAGGGCAACCGCGATCCCGGTGAACCCGAGCCCGCCGGGGAAGGTCAGACCGAAGGAATAGGACTCACCGAAGACCAGCGGAAGTCCGACCATTCCGGCCATCCCACCGGAGAGCAGCATCGAGATGATGACCATCCGCTTGACGTCGATCCCGCTGGCCACGGCCGCGCCCTGGGAACGGCCGGTGGCCCGCAACCTGAAGCCGAACCTGGTGCGGTTGAGCACGATCCAGTACGCGATACCGGCCAGGATCGCCAGGACAATGAGACTGTTCACCGGCTCGGTGGACCCGGGGATCAGATCGATTCCCGGCGCCCGGGAGCCCTCGGCGATGACCGGCGTCGTGATGTCGTTACCCCGGGCCTCCCCGAACTGCCGCAGCAGAAAGGCGACCAGGCCGGTGGCGATCGCATTCAGCATGATCGTCGAGATGACCTCGTTGACCCCCCGCTTGACCTTGAGATAGCCGGCGATCCCTGCCCACAGCCCGCCGGTGATCCCGGCCACGATGACCGCCAGCACGATGGAGAGCGGGAACGGCAGGCTGAGATTGCCCGCGACCATGGCGGCAGCGAAGGCAGCCACCCGGTACTGCCCGTCCACCCCGATGTTGAACAGGTTCATCCGGAAGCCGATGGCCACCGCAAGCGCTGACAAGTAATAGATGGTCCCCAGATTGAGGATCTGAGCGATGCTGCGTGGCCGCAGACCAACGTCGAGCACCGTCTGCCAGGTCAACCCGAACGGGTCGCCGGTTGCAACCAGGATCAGGCTGGTGACCACGATCGAGAACGTGATCGCCAGGACAGGTGCCGCCAGGCTGAGCAGCGCCGCTCGAACCCGCCCGTTCATCGTGGCTCCTGCGCGGCTGTTGACGGCTCGTCGTCCGAGGATGTACCAGCGCCCGCAGCAGCACCGGTCATCGCCGATCCGAGTTGCTGCGGCGTGACCTCGGAGGGGTTGAACTCGCCGATCAGCCGGCCACGCAGGATGACCATCAGCCGATCGGACAGGCCGATCAACTCGTCGAGGTCGGCGCTGATCAACAGCGTGGCCAGCCCGAGGTGCCGGGCATTGCGGATGTGGTCCCAGATCGCGGCCTGGGCACCGACGTCGACCCCACGGGTGGGATGCGAAGCGATCAGCAGCACCGGGTTGCCGCTCATCTCCCGGCCGACGATCAGCTTCTGCTGGTTACCTCCGGACAGCGCAGAGGCCAGTACGTCGATGCCGGGGGTACGGACGTCATACTCCTCGACGATCCGGCTGGTGTCCGTACGGGCTCCCTGGCGATCGATCCAGGGGCCCTTCATGCTGGGCGGTCCGCTGTCGTGCCCGAGAATGCGGTTCTCCCACAGGGGCGCTTCGAGCAGCAGGCCGTGCCGATGTCGATCCTCGGGGATGTAGCCGATCCCCGCCTCACGGCGGCGGGCGGTGGACCACCCGGAGACGTCGATCTCGCCAAGGGTGATCCGTCCGCGCGTGGGGGTACGGATCCCCATGATGGTCTCGACCAGCTCGGCTTGTCCGTTGCCTTCGACTCCAGCCAGGCCCAGCACCTCACCCTCGTGGATGTCGAAGCTGATGTCCGAGAGCAGCCGCCGCTGCCCGAAACCGGCCAGGTTCAAGTCGCGTACGGACAACCGGACGGTCTGGGTGACCGTCGACTCGCGGGTCTCCGGGGTCGGCAGTTCGCTGCCGACCATGAGTTCGGCCAGCTCACGAGCCGACGTCTGCTTCGGGTCGACGGTGGCCACGGTGCTGCCCCGGCGGATCACGGTGATCTTGTCGGCCACCGAGAGGACCTCGTCGAGCTTGTGCGAGATGAAGAGGACCGTCAGGCCCTCACTCTTGAGCTCGCGCAGGTTGTCGAACAGTTCGTTGACCTCCTGGGGCACCAGGACCGCGGTCGGCTCGTCGAGGATGAGGATCCGCGCGCCCCGGTAGAGCACCTTGGCGATCTCGACCCGTTGCCGGTCACCCACGCCCAGATCCTCGACCAGGACGTCCGGATCGAGATCGAGCCCGTACGAGGCCGACAGCTCCCGGATCCGGGTGCGCGCGGCATCGCCGATGCCGTGCAGCTTCTCCGCACCCAACACGACGTTCTCCAGGACGGTGAGGTTGTCAGCGAGCATGAAGTGCTGGAACACCATCCCGACACCACGCTCGATCGCATCGAGCGGTGAACTCAGTACCGCCGGCTTGCCCTCGATCTCGATGGTGCCCTCGTCTGGACGCTGCACGCCGTAGAGGATCTTCATCAGCGTGGACTTTCCCGCACCGTTCTCACCGACGATGGCATGCACTGTGCCGTGCGTGACGGCGATATTGACATCTCGGTTGGCGACCACGCCGGGGAAGCGTTTGGTGATGCCACGAACCTCGACGGCCAGCGTTGCTGGCGAAGCCTGGCTGACGTCGGTGCTGATCAGGCACGCTCCTCGGGTCGTTGGTCGCGAATTCTGGCCTCACTTACATGTCCGGCGCGGCGTACACCCGGCCCAGGGACACCGAAGCGCAACCGGGGCCAACGAGCAAGGGCCCAGGAGACGCAGCGCGTCTCCTGGGCCCCAACCGTCTGGCCGGTCCCGACCTACGGGGTCGTCGGAACCGTGATGTCCCCATCGATGATCTGTTGCTTGAACCCATCAACCTGCTCGACGATGTCGTCGATCTGTCCGCCGGTGGTGGAGTAACCCACCCCGTCGTTGGCCAGGTCGAAGATCACCTCGCCGGACTCGACATTGCCATCGACGAAGCTGCTGAGGAATTCGAAGACTGCGACGTTCAAGTTCTTCAGCATCGAGGAAATGATCACTTCGGCCACTGCTGGGTCTGCCGTCATCGCCTGGTCGGAGTCGACGCCGATGGCGAAGGCCCCGGCCTCTGATGCCGCCTCGAACACGCCACCACCAGAGCCACCTGCAGCGTGGTAGACGACATCGGCCCCGTTCTGGTACATGCCATCGGCCGCGGTCTTACCCAAGGCTGGGTCAGCGAAACCGTCGAAGTTCGGCGGTTGGGTGAGGTACTGCGTCTGCACAGTGATGTCTGGGG
>JALZIL010000387.1 GCA_030860305.1 Actinomycetota bacterium | reverse complement strand
CAGCAGTTGTCCTCGTGGTTGATGTCATTGTCGTCAACTTCGCCAGCTCGGTCGACTTCAGCGCACTAGGGCAGCGCTTCCTCGACGAGTCGCTGGGCGACCTGGCCGGAGCCGGCACCCCGGGCCTCGCTCTAGGCGTGGGATTCTGGCTGGCACTGGGCGGCCTGTTTACGGCCAACCTCGGAGTCCTTGTGGCGCAAGGCATGTCGGGTCGAAGAAGGTAACCCGCCACCTTAGGCCGGTGAAACGGTCGGGCCCCGTACGACGGCGCTGTCGGCGCGCCTGCCTCGTACGACCGCCACCGCCTTGCATGGTGGGGACGTGACCTCCGTAGGAACCCGATGGTTGGCAGCAGCGGATCGCCGGGCCACCACGGATGCCGAACCACCCTCCGGTGCAGGCGCCGGACTGCTGCTCACCGGGATCGTGGCCGGACTCGGCGCGGCCGCGGCCGGGCTGGTGCTCCTCGCTGCGGTGATCGGCCTGGCCTGGATCGTCGAACCCGCCATCGGTGGCTCCGTCCTCGGCCCGGGCCGGCTCTCGGTCCAGGCCTGGCTGGTGGGGCACGGCGCGGACGTGGCCGCTGGTGATGTGCTGGTTGCGATCACCCCGCTGGGCCTGAGCGCCTTGCTGGCCATCTGCTGCTGGTATGCCGCCTGCTGGGCGGGGAGACGCACGCAGGTGCAAGACCTGGCTCAGCTGGCCAGAGTGCTCGGCGGACTCGTCATCGCTTACACCGCAGTCGGGCTGGGACTTGTGCTGGTCGGTGCGACCTCCGGTGCCGAGATCGGGTTCGGTTCAGCTGTTCCCGGAATCGTGGCCCTGAGTGGCGTCGCGGGGGCCTGCGGTCTGCTGCGCACAGCGGGCCACGGCCGGCTGCTGCACGACCTCGTGCCCTTCCCGTCCCGAGCGGTGCTGTCCGGCGCGGGCGGCGGGGCACTCGCTCTGGCCGCAGCTGGGGTGGGCACCGTCGGGATCTCGATAGCCGTGGACCGAGCCGGGTTCGTGACGCTCACCGAAAGTCTGGCGCCAACCTGGAGCGCCGGCCTCGGGCTGTTCGTCCTCAGCGTGTTGCTACTGCCCAACGCCGCCCTGTACGCGGTGGCGGTTCTGCTCGGACCCGGGTTTGCCGTCGGAGCCGGTACGACGGTGTCCGCCTTCGGGGTGACGTTGGGCCTGGTACCTGGGCTGCCGTTGAACGCCGCCCTGCCGGATGGCCCGGCGGTGCCGTTGGGCGCCCTGCTCGGGCTGGTCGTCCCCCTCCTTTGCGGACTGGCCGTGGGGGTGGTAGTGGCACGACGGCTCGACGACGAGGTAACCGCGTTGCGAGCGGCGGGCTGGGCGGTGGCCGCCGGAATGCTGCTGGCGCTCGGAATCGGCCTGGCGCAATGGTTGGCCGGTGGTTCCCTGGGAGACGACGGACTGGCGACCATCGGGGCGTCCCCCATCGCCACCGCCGTCGTTGCCGCCGGGATGCTGGGTCTCCCGGCGGGTCTGTCGGCTGCCGTCCTGCGGCGACGGCACCTGTCCCGGCGGCCCTGACGGCGGTTAGGGTGCTGGCCGTGTCCGCCCGGTTGGTCGTCCTGGCTTCCGGAGCAGGGACCCTGCTGCAAGCTCTGCTCGACGCGCAGCGCGATCCCAGCTTTCCCGGTGAGGTTGTCGCGGTCGTCTGCGACCGGGTCGAGGCCCAGGCGCTGGTGCGAGCCGGGCGGCACGGCGCTGCGGCCGAGGTGGTGCCCGTGGCTGATTACGAGGATCGAGGCGCGTGGGATCGAGCACTGGCCGACAAGGTGGCTGCCCACCGGCCGGATCTGGTGGTGCTCGCCGGGTTCATGAAGATCCTGAGCTCGGAGTTTCTGCACCGCTTTTCGGGCCGGGTCATCAACACCCATCCCGGACTGCTGCCCGCCTACCCCGGAGCGCATGCCGTACGCGACGCACTCGAAGCGGGCGCCTCGATCGCCGGTGCCAGCGTGATCTGGGTGGACGAAGGAGTCGATACCGGGGCCGTGATCGCGCATACCGAAGTGCCGGTGTTCGACGGTGACGACGAATCGAGTCTGCACGAGCGGATCAAGGTCGTGGAGCGCGACATGTTGGTCCGTGTCGTGTGCGAACTGACCCGTCCGCAGCGCACGTCGAGTTCTGGGTGTCGGACATGACCAGGATGGCCGTTCGACGTGCCTTGATCGGCGTGTACGACAAGACCGGGCTGGCCGAGCTTGCGGCCGGGCTGATCGAAGCAGGGGTCGAGATCGTGTCGACCGGAGGGACCGCGCGGAGGCTGCAGGAACTCGGCATCCCGGTGACTCCGGTCGAGGCCGTCACCGGTTTTCCCGAGGTCCTCGACGGACGGGTGAAGACGTTGCATCCGGCCGTGCACGCCGGAATTCTGGCCGACCGGCGTAAGCCGGAACATCTTGCCGCATTGCAGGATCTGGGCATTCAGGCCTTTGACCTCGTCATCGTCAACCTGTACCCGTTCCGGGAAACTGTGGCCTCCGGAGTGCCCCCGGACGAATGCATAGAACAGATCGACATCGGCGGACCGGCCCTGGTGCGGGCAGCCGCCAAGAACCATCCGTCGGTGGCGGTCGTGGTCGACCCGGGCCGCTATGGCGAAATCCTGACGGCGATCCGCGCTGGGGGTTTCACCCTCGCCCAACGGCAGGCCCTGGCCGCAGATGCCTTCCGGCACACGGCAACCTACGACATCGCCGTTGCCTCCTGGATGGGTAGCGTACTTGCTCCCGACGAGTCGGGCTTTCCGCCTTGGGTGGCAGGATCCTGGGACCGGGTGGACGTGCTCCGGTACGGTGAGAATCCCCATCAGCGCGCCGCGCTCTACCGGCACTGGCGCCCGGGCCTCGCCCATGCCGACCAGGTACACGGAAAAGCGATGTCGTACAACAACTACGTCGACACCGATGCCGCCATGCGCGCCGCCTTCGATCACGCGGACCCCTGCGTGGCGATCATCAAACACGCGAACCCCTGCGGGATCGCCGTGGGCGCCGACGTCGCGCAGGCGCACCGAAAGGCGCACGCCTGCGACCCGGTGTCGGCCTACGGTGGCGTGATCGCGGCCAACCGTGAGGTCGACCTGACGATGGCCGAACAGGTCGCGGAGGTATTCACCGAAGTCGTCGTCGCACCAGGCTTCTCCGACGAGGCGCTGGCTGTGCTCAGCCAAAGGAAGGGCGTTCGACTGCTCTGCCTCCCAGCGGCAGTCGGCGACCCGGTTGAAATGCGCGCCATCAGCGGTGGCCTGCTAATCCAGACCGTCGACCGGCTGGACGGAGCTGGTGACGACCAGGCGACCTGGACGCTGGCCTGCGGTCCCGCGGGCGACGCCGAAACGATGACCGATCTGCGATTCGCTTGGCGCGCCGTACGAGCCGTGAAGAGCAACGCGATCCTGCTGGCCACTGACCAGGCAACCGTCGGAATCGGCATGGGACAGGTCAACCGCGTGGATTCAGCGCACCTTGCGGTGAGCCGGGCAGGGGACCGCGCCGGCGGCTCGGTGGCTGCCTCGGACGCATTCTTCCCGTTTCCGGACGGCTCGGAGGTGCTGGCCACCGCTGGTGTGCGGGCGGTGGTCCAGCCGGGTGGCTCGGTTCGGGATGGCGAGGTCATCGCGAGCGCAAGATCAGCGGGCATGACGATGTATCTGACCTCCACGCGACACTTCTTGCACTGACCGCCGGTCCAGCCGTGACCGAGTTGCCCGAGCCTTGTGCCGAGCGGATCGACGAGCAGTTCGACGGCGCCGACTGGGACGGCCTGGACCTGACCGGGGTGACCTTCCGCCGGTGCCACTTCCTCGAAGCATCCATGGTGGAACTCCGCGTGGACCGGTGTGTGTTCGAAGACTGCACGCTGACCGGCGTGCGACTGAATGCGGCTCAGTTCACCGACACCGCTCTGCGTTCCTCGACCTTGGCCAAGGCCGTGCTCTTCGGCACGTCGTTTCGGAGTTGCTCACTGCTGGGGACCTCCTTCACCGGGGCCGACGTACGAGGAATGCGGGTATCGGACAGCGATCTTTCCTATGTCGTGTTGCGCGGCGTGGACGCATCGAAACTCGACCTGTCCGGCGCTCGGATGCGGGAGATCGACGCCACCGACGCCGACCTGCGGGGTACCGATCTGCGCCGTGCCGATCTGTCCTACGCTCGGTTGAAGGGAGCCAAGCTGGCGCCGACCTACGCGGCGCGACAGTGGACGCGATCAACTGGACGACCGTGGATCTCACCGACGTACAGATCGACATGGCCCAGGCGCTTGCCGTAGCGATGTCCTACGGTGCCCAGATCGATTCTCCGGACTGTGGCTGAGCCTCAGCTGACCCGCTTGGGCGGTGTCACCGCGGCCTTGAGCGCCCCGAGCAGCCCGAGAACGGTTGCCCCGATGACGACGTAGAAACCAGCCGCGAAGACGGACAGATCGTAGTCGGAATCACTCAACGCCACGAGGACCGCGGCGGCCATGGCCAGCGCGACGATCAGCCCGATCAACCCGAGCAAGCGCCGACTCTTTCCGGGGACAAAGGCGGTCAGCCCGATCAGCAGCAGGATCGCGCCGCCAAAGACGATGACCACGGGTTGCCACAATCCGGTGCTGAAGATGCTGCCGAAATTGTCCAGGCCCTGACGGAGAATCTGGTAGCCGGTTAGGCCCGAGGCCGAGGCGAGCCAGTCCAACAGCAACGAGACGCCGACGCCGGCCCCGGCGAGGACCATCAGTAGTCCCGCGAGCGAGTCAGGACGACGTACGGCAACGGGTTCGGCAGCGTAGGCGGAGGTCTGGTCGTACGAGCTGTCGGAGTAGGACATGACCGGCCAATCTGGCTAGCGGACCCGGGATGAGCGGGCGGACTTCGAAGAGGATAGGGACTGACAGCTCGCGGTTGGTGTGCCGCTGACCAACGGCGTGTCAATCGAGCGGCGCCAGCCGCACGCGTCGAGCGTGCCGATTTGCGAAGCCGAGCCGTCATCAGTCGACCGGGCGCAACGTCCGGCGGCGTCATGAGACGATACCTCGGGCCCCGACGACGACAGGAGCCACTGTCGATCGTCGCGCTCGGCGACGTCCGGCTCGAACACCTGAAGGCCGTGCGACTCGCGCCGGGTACTACCGAGGCAGTCCTGGGGGAAATTGCTGATTCGCCACGGCAACGGACCAGCGGCTGATGAGATTGGCCCGATCGACGCTTTCAAGATCGACAGCGGCTTCCGGGCCGGCAATCACGACGTGTTGATCTGCCTCTGCTCGGTTCGTCGCCAACAGGTACGTATGTCCCGCTTGAAGCAACGGTTGGTCAGCAAGCACATGCAGGTCGCCGTCTTCGACGTACCCGAGTTGGCTGACCACAATGCGCCCGTTCACTTCGCCCTTGAGGGATTGCTCAACTTGGATGGCAAAGAAGTGCGTTGCTGACGCGGCAGCGTTTCAACGACCTCAATAATCGTTCCGACAAATAC
>JALZIL010000380.1 GCA_030860305.1 Actinomycetota bacterium | reverse complement strand
AGGGATCTGCCCGGCCGATCCGGACATGTGCGGATACATGGCTGCCAGGCCGTGGGCTGGACCGACGGGGTCTCAATCGGCGGCTGGTCTGGTGGTGGATTCGATGACGTAAGGGTCACAAATTGTTCCCTGTCAGACAATCGGGATACCGGCCTCGCCGTCTTCGGTGCCGAATTTGATTCCGTAGCTCCTGCGTATGCCAACACGAATGTCCACGTCAGTTCCTGCCAGGCCTTCAACCAGCAGGGGAACCCGAGGAGCGCGCGGAACTCAGGCTCGGGGTTTGTCTTAGGTTCGGTGGACGGCGGCATGGTCGAGGCCTGCACCGCTTACGGGAACGGATCGTTGTGCGCGGCCCCACAGGGTCCGGTCGGGATCTGGGCATATGACTCAAATCGCGTGACTTTCCAGTCCAACGCGTCATATTCCAACGAGACGGGCGGGGCCGCCGACGGTGGCGGCTTCGACCTGGACATCAACTGCTCGAATTGCACGGTGCAGTACAACCTGGCGTACGACAACGCTGGCGCCGGCGTTCTGCTCTTCAGCAACGCGAACAATGCGGCCCACACTGGCAACGTTGTGCGCTACAACCTGCTCTGGGGCAACGCCACCAACAACGACTCGTACGGGGAAGTGCTTGTGGCGGGCTCGGTTCACAGCGCCGAGATCTACAACAACACCATGGTCGCAGGCCAGGCCGGCACAGTGAAGTCGGCGGCGGTCGCGATCTGGCAGGGCCCGTCAGACGTGCACCTCAGCAATAACATTCTCCTGGCCACCGGCACCGGCCCTATCGTGATGTCACGAGCCGCCTCGAGCACCAGCGCCGTGCTATTCCATGGGAACAGCTACCACTCCACAGGTGCGTTCTCCATCGCCTGGGGCGGCACAGAGTTCTCGACCGTCGAAGCATGGACACAAGCCACAGGTCAAGAACTTGTCTCCGGAGTGGCCAGCGCCGTCTCCGGGGATCCGCAACTGGTAAACGCCGCTGTCAGTCCGACGCCAGTGGACGCGAACGGCATGAAGTTGCAAATCGGCTCGCCGCTACAGGCGGCGGGACTCGACCTGGCGAACCGTGGCCCGCACGACTATTTCAGCACCGCGCTGTCCTCGCCGGTGAGTATTGGCGGACACGAACTGTGACATGTTCGCCCTGGCATCACGATCGTCTCGTGTGACCAGCTACATTCCAAACGGTTCGGCACACTTGTGGGGTTGACCCCGAACCTTCGCCCCGACCCTGTACGTGCTGAGCTACACCGATTTCGTCGAGGCGATCGAGCTGCACAACGGTGTGCCACTAGGGCATTCGTCAGCGATCTTCACCCGCGATCAGCGCGAGGCCGAACAGTTCATGGCTGCTGATGGCTCTGACTGCGGCATCGTGAACGTCAACATCGGGACATCGGGTGCGGAGATCGGCGGAGCCTTCGGCGGCGAGAAGAGCACCGGCGGTGGCCGGGAGTCCGGGTCGGATGCCTGGCGGGCGTACATGCGCCGGGCGCTCGGAGCCCGGTGACCCGGCGCACAACGACCGAGATCGCCGCTCCGACGAGCAGCGGGGGTCCTCGGGCAGAGGTCCACACCTTGGCGCGGTCCACGGCCACCAGGCCGTCGTGCCCAACGCGACCCAGAACCGGCCCGGATACATCGCGGCGAGGGTCGCCGCCGTGAATCCCGCAGCCGCTGCGGCCTGCATCGCCTGCAACAGGGCGCTGGGATGGATCTGCTCATGGGAAGCGTGCACGCCGACCACCGTCATACCCAGACCGTCTACCCGGAGGACCACACAGCCGAGCGTCGTTGGGATCGGCACCCGCCAAGAAACCTCTGCACCAACCGGTCAGTACGCCGCACGTCGGTCATGCGGCAATCCAGCAGTCTGGGAAAGGCACCTCAGATCACGACGGCCGGCCAACAAGTTCGCGGGCGGGTTCGGGATCAGCGTCGGCACGGGCCAGCGGCGACGGCTCGACCCGCAGGATTCGGGCCAAACCGTCTGGCAGCCACCAGTTCCAGCGACCGAACAGACTGACCAAGGCAGGGACGAGCAATGCCCGCACGATCGTGGCATCGATCAGGATGCCGACGCCCAGCGCGGTACCGAGGACCTTGATATCCGTTCCGGGGGCCGAGGCCAGCGCGGAGAAGGCGAAGAACAGGATCAGGGCAGCAGAGGTCACCAGACGACCGGTGCGCCCGATCCCGGTCACCACGGCGGTCGAGGTCGACCCCGTCTTGTCGTACTCCTCCCGCATCCTGGCCAGGATGAACACCTCGTAGTCCATGGATAGGCCGAACAGGAACGCGAAGATCAAAACCGGTAGCCAGAAGGTGATGGCACCCGTGGGCGAGACCCCGAAGATGGCGTCGGAACCGTTGCCCTGCTGCCAGAAGAAGACGACGGTGCCGAACACCGCGGCTAGTGAGACCAGGTTCAGCAGCACCGCCTTGATCGGGAGCAGGATCGACCGGAAAGTCCGTACCAGCAGGATGAACGTGATCGCCGCGATCAACAGCAGGACGTAGGGAAAGCGGTCGTAGACCGCACTGGAGTAATCCTCCACCGCAGCACCGGCCCCGCCAACGCCTACGTCGCCATCCGTGGCGTCTTCGATCGCCGTACGTACCGCCGCGACCACGGCCGTACCGTCGCTGTCGACGGTCTCCTGGTCCGGGATGACGTCGACGATCGCGGTGTCGCCATCGGTTGCACCGACCACCGCCGTCCGAACCCCGTCGACTTCGGCGGCGGCGCTGGCAGCTGTCTCGGCCCCGTCGGCGGGGACCAGCACCTCGATCGGGGTGAGCACGCCGGTGCCTATCCCCCCGTCGCGCAGCAATTGCGCGCCGTCGTAGGACGGACCAGTACGGGACAGCGATTCGAGGCCGGACTGTCCGATCCGCAGGCTGAACACGGGAATGATCAGGATCGCCAGCGCCACGAGCGCGATGCCGGTGGCCAGGAACCGTCGGGACACGATCGCCCGTGCCCAGGCCGTCCAGCCGCGCGATGCCACCCCCTCCTTACGGATCCGGGGTACGTCGATCCGTGGGCCGATCGAGGACAGCAGCGCCGGCAGCAGGGTCAGGACGACAGCAACGCTGACCAGTGGGATCAGCATGCCGCCGAGTCCCATGCTGCGCAGGAACGGCACCGGAACCACCAGCAGGGCAAGCAGACTGATAGCAACGGTGACCCCCGAAGCCACCACAGCGTGGCCGGCAGTCTGCATCGCAACCACTACGGCGTCGTGGTTGTCGCGGCCATGAGCACGTTCCTCGCGCCATCGCGACACCAACAGAAGGGAGTAGTCGATGGCCACGCCTAGACCGATCAGGGAAATCAGGAACTGGACGACGAAGCTGACGTCGGTGATCGTGGTCAAGCCCAGGACGAGTAGGAACGTCGTCAGGATCGACACGGCCGCGATGAGCAACGGGAGCAGCGCCAGGAAGGATGCGTACACGAACAGCAGGACCGCGAGAGCGCCGAGTGCCCCAAGCAGGGTCTCGAAGAGCACGCTGGGGCCCTCAGTGTCCCCGCCGGCCGACAGCAGACCGTAGGAGGTGAGGTTCGCCTCGAACCCGGCGGCGGCTGCTGCCGCCGTGAAGACCGGGCCGAGTTGGGTCTCCGCGCCGGGACCGAATCCGGCCGGTAGGGGCCCCTGGACCAGCGCGAACGTCGTTCGGCCGTCCTCGGAGACAAAGGCGTCATCGCCGGTGCTGGCGAAGTCGACGACCCGCAGCTGCGGGACCTGCTCGCGGACGGCGTCGAAGACCGCCGCAACGGCCGGAAGTTCATCGGTCACGGTCCGCCCTTCTGGAACCGTGAGGAGGGGGACGAAGGTGTCGAAACTCGAGATCCCGTACGTCTCCTCGATCGTCTTCTCGGTCTCGTAGCCGGGCTGCCCCGGCAGCGAGAAGTCGAAGGAGAGCCGGTCAGTGAGCTGACCCGAGGCCACGACGCCAGCGGCGAACAGGGCCAGCCAGCTCAGGCAGACCACGAGACGGTGTCGGAGTACGAACTCCGCGATCTTCTTCACGAGGTCTCCAGTTGCGACAGAGGTCTGGCAAGGCAAGGGGTTCGTGGTGCAGCCTCGACCGTGTCGGCGCAGTCGGTATCCGTGATCACCCTGAGCAGGTCGCGATTATCACCCTGATTGTCGGCAGCATTGCGCGGCGCGGAGGCCGGCGCAGACGGTTGATGGGAGGGCCCATCAGGCCCATCATGAATTCCGAGAGGTGCTAAGTACCCCAACAGGGTGGGTGCTAACCGTGTCAATCGAGCAAACCCAGCGGGTCCTGACGGCCTATCTCGAAGGCCACGACGAAACTGCCGTCGCCGAGGATGCCGTCTACACGATCATGGGGAGCGGCTTTACGGTACGGGGCCGGAAAGCGATCGGGCAATTCCTGAACTCCTTCTACACCCAGATATTCGACGCCGGTTTCGAGCAACAGAACGTCCTCGTCGGCGACGGCCGCGCTGTTATCGAGTGCTCGTCGTCGGATCGCACATAGCCGACTACGCCGTCACGGCAAGTGGCAAGCAGGTACGAGTCCCGCTCTGTGTCTCCTCCGAAACGACCAACGACCAGATCGTCGCCGCTCGGATCTCTTTCGAGACCGACGCACTTCGGCTGCAGGTCGAGGAGACCTAACCGCCTCTCGCTGGTCGTGGCAACAGCACGGAACGGTGCTGGCGCTGGCGCTCATCCGCGCCGGAGTCCGGGCAACCACCGGAACGTGGCTTCCGGCGGTGCAGGCCCGGTCCGCCTCGGTGACGTTCGACGACGGCCAGGTAGACCGACGGCCACCAGCGAGTCAGCGACTACGGATCACCCAGGATCGAGGCGTGACCTCACCGCGAGTGCCCGCGCCCCCCGGACGGACACAAACTCGTACTCATTGCTCGTCGCCGGCGAGGTTACCCGCTGTCGGCTGTGTCCGGACTATGGATGGGATCCGTTGGCAGGCTGGATGTTCTGATTGATGTGCAGCGTGTTGTCCGGGTCATAGCGATGCTTGACCTGGGCCAGCCGGTCGTAGTTGCCGCGATAGGCGGTCCTGACCCGGTCCTGACCCTCGTCCATCAGGAAATTGACGTACGCGCCTCCCGCCGAGGTCGGGTGCAGCTCCTCCCAGTAGTCCCGGGCCCATTGCGAGATGACCTCGGCATTGGCCGGGTCCGGGTCCACTCCGACGATGACCCCCGCCCAGCCGCCATCGCGATAGGCGAAGGCGGTGGCGTCGGCGGGCACGCGGCTGGCCGCGCCGTCGATCGGATACAGGTGCATGGTGGAGTGGCCGGTCGGCAGCTGCGCGCCGTACTTGCAATGCACGTCGATCGCCGTGTCGGAGATCTCGTTGAAGAAGTCGGCCCGCCAATACCATTGCAGGCCAGCGGGATAGAGTCCGTCGAAAGCGGACTGCAGCACGTTGAACGGCATGTCTTGCAGTCCGACCAGCAGGGGCGAGCCATACGCCTTGATCGGTTCGAGCACCTCATCGGCCCGATCGTGGGCTCCGGTGTAGCACCAGACGATGGCGCAGGACTTGCGCCCCCACATCTCCTCCGGGAACGGCGGGGCCGGCGGGATGGTGATCAGGGCGAGCCAGCCGCTGAGCTCCTCGGGTAATGAAGGCAACAGCGCCCGGTACCAGCGCATCACCTCGGCCGTGTCGGCGATGTCGTAGAGCACGGGTCCACCGATGATCGTGCCGCCATCGCCGATGTCATGGCAGGCGAAGGTGAACGACGTGACCACGCCGAAGTTCCCGCCGCCGCCCCGTAGGGCCCAGAACAGATCACTGTGTGAACTCTCGCTCGCCGTCACGAACGAGCCGTCAGCGAGCACGACATCGGCGGCCAGCAGGTTGTCCACCGTGAGACCGAATCGGCGGGACAGGTAGCCGATCCCGCCGCCGAGCGTCAGGCCGGCCACACCGGTGGAGGCGAGGAATCCGGACGGGGTCGCCATGCCGAACGGAACGGTGGCGTGGTCGACATCGCCCCACGTGCATCCGGCGTCGACGCGGACCGTGTGCTGGTCGGGATTGACGGTAGTGCTGCGCATCGACGACAGGTCGATGACCAGAGCGTCGTCCCATACCCCGAGTCCGCCCGCGTTGTGACCGCCACCCCGTACGGCGATCTCGACTCCGTGGTCGCGGCCGAAGCGCACGCAGGAGATCACGTCGGTGACGTCCCGACAGCGCGCGATGGCCGCGGGACGCTTGTCGATCATGGCGTTGTAGACCGCACGCGCGTCGTCGTAGCCGGGGTCTGTCGGTGTCATCAGGTCACCCCGCAGAGCGGCGCTCCACTCCCCGTACGGCGCGGTGCCGGTTGTCTTCGGTTGTTCGGTGGTGGTCATGGATGGCTCCTTCGCGTACGACATTGGGAATTGCGCGACCCGAACCTAGGAGCCGCAGCGTTCGCGCAGCGTTCGCGCGGTGGATCGGGTCAGCGGGAGGGGAGAACGGCGGGCGCCGGCTCGGGCACGCCCCGCGTGGCGAGGTCGTGCTCGCAACGCACCAGCAGCGCGAGGCTGCCGTGGGCGCGGGCCATCTGGGCGGCGGAGTGCAACCGCGAGACAGCGTCCGCGTCGTCGTCGTAGGCAGCGCGCATCCGCAGTACTTCGGGCATCCACCAGAGATCGCGCCGGGCCTGCCCGGCGACCACGGCGGCGTCGAGAGTGGCCCGGGCGATCTCGGGCCGGTTGTGCGCGCCGCTCAGATCGGCCAGGAGTGCCAACCAGTACGGCATGCGGGCGAACGAGCCTTCGGACTTCAGGTTCTTGATGCCGTCTTGGATCAGGCCGATGCCTGACTCGTCCTGTCGGCACCAGCCGTCCAGGATCAGCCCCCACTCGCGGTAGTAGGCGAATCCGTACCGGTCGGTCAGCTCGCGCAGCTCGGCGACGGTGACCCGCAGCTCGGACATGTCACCGCGCATCTGGTGGGTGATGACGCCGTAGGCCAGGGCCACGGCGAGGCTGTACGGGTGGTCGATGGCGCGTGCCAGCTCGGTCGCCGCGCGAGCGCTCGACAGCGCCCCGTCGTCGTGGCCCAGCAGCCAGTGGGCATGTGCGGCCCAAGCCCGGCCGTGCACATCGGGCCGGGTGCCGACACTCAGCGAGGGGACACCCCTGGTCAGCGTGGCGGCGAGCTGGAAGTGCCGGAGCGCCTCCGCGGGCCTGCCCAGGCTGACGGCGGTGCCTCCGGCCGCGAAGTGGGCCGGTCCGCTCAACTCGGAGTTGGGTTCGACCAGGCTCAGCGCTCGGGTCACCGTCTGATGCCCGCCGTCGAGGTTCCCCTGGACGAACTGCGATGTCCACAGCCCGATCAAGCTGCTGATCGCCACGTCCTTGCGACCGAGTGCCTCAGCCAGGGTGATCGAACGGTCCAGCGTCCGGCCCAGCTCCGTGGATGCGTAGCCGTACCTGGCATTCAGTGGTGCCGCCATGGCTTCGAGGACATCGAGTTCCTGCCTGTCCCGGTCCCGGCTCTCCGGAAGGGTCAGCACGATCGCCAGCGCCTCCTTGTGCAGCCGGATGGCCTCGGCGTGGGCGAACCGGGCCGCTGCGACGTCGGCAGCACGGCGGTAGTAGGCCACTGCTCGCACCGGCCGACCCCCGCGGTTGTACTGCTCGGCGAGCTGGGCCGAGACGACGTCGGTGTCATCGGCGTGCAGCAGTTCCAGGCCCTGGGCCAGCCGACGATGCAGCAACCAGCGCTTGGGCGGGCTCACCTGGGTGTAGGCGACCTCACGCAGCAGGTCGTGGGAGAAGTCGTAGCCGTTCCGGAACTCGTGCACGATCCGTCGCCGCCAGAGCTCGTCGACGGCCTGGACGACGGTGTCGGCGTCGAGGTCGCTCGCCTCGGTGAGCAGATCGAGGGTGAAGTTACGCCCCACGGCGGCCGCCAGTCCGGCCACCTCGCGGACCACCGGGCCCACCTGCTCGAAACGATTGCGCAACACCGCCGTGAGGTCGCCGACCGGCAGGGAAGTGCCGCCGAGGTCCACGGTCGTGCGGGCGGCCTCCACGACGTACAAGGGGAACCCACCGGTGGTTGCCTGCAGCAGGTGCGAGTCCTCCTCAGGCATCGGGCGTCCCGAGATCGCCTCGGCCAGACGCGCCGTATCGGCAACCTCCAGCGGGCCCAGCAGGATGTCGGTGAGCAGCCCGGTGGCCCGCATCCGCGAAGTCCAGTCCACGAGTTCGGGCTCGATGTTGTCGTTGCGAAGCGTCCCGGCAACCAGGACCGGGGCGTCGATGGTCAGCCCAAGGTAGAACGTGAGGAAAGCCAGAGTTTCCTGGTCGCACCATTGCACGTTGTCCAGGACCAGCAGCATCGGCCGGCGGACCCCGATCAATGCCCGGGCCATGCCCTCGAAGAAGCGGTGCCGTTGCCAGGCGTCGACCATGGCGCGAGAGCCGACGCTGACCTCGGAGCGATCCTTGGTCGAGGGCACCAACCGGTCGACCTCGATTCGCCAGACCGGATCCAGTGTCGCCGTCGCCGATTGGACTGCCCCGTGGCGCAGCCAGTCCGCCACCGGCGCCAACGCCAGCCGCCCCGAGGTTCCGAAGCACTGGCTGCTCGCCACCACCGCGCCCCGCAGCCGCGCAAGGTCGGCGATCTCGGCAACGAGACGAGTCTTGCCCACACCGGCGTCGCCGCGGACCAGCGCCAGACCCGGTTGGCCGGCTGCTGCGCTCTGCCAGGCCGATTCGAGCAGGCCGAGCTCCCTGGCGCGGCCGAAGAGCCGCGCCGCGGCCAGTCCCGAGCGACCGGCTGGCGCCTCGATGGTCTGCGGTGGAGCGGCTGCTGGAGGCGCTTGAGCCAACAGCCGGTCAAGAGTCCTGCGGGTTGCCTGGTCGGGGTCGAGGCCGAGTTCGCGCTCCAGCGCCGAGGCGCAGTGGTGGTAGGTGGACACCGCTCCGGCTCGATCACCAAGGTCGGCCTGCAGTTGCATCAGCCTCCGATAACCGACTTCCTCCAACGGCTGCAGCACCACCCGGCGGCGGGCGGCCTCTACCGCACCGCTCAGGTCGCCCGTACGCGCTCGGGCCTGACTGAGGCGATCGCAGAGGTCAACGCACTGGCGTTCGAGTTCAGATCTCGCTTCGAGAAGCCAGTCGTCGTACAGACCAGGCAACAGGTCGCCCTGATACTCGGCGATGGCCGCGGTGGCATGCGTGAGGACCCCGTCGGCGTCATCAGTGGCCGCAGCCGCCAGGGCGGCCCTGCGCTGGATGCCGAAGGTGCGGACATCGACGCGACAGGACTCGGTGTCGTGCCAGCACAGGTCCTTGGACGTCACGACCAGCGACGTCTCGTCGCCTAGGACCTGGCGCAGGTGGTGCAACTCGCGGCGCAGGTTGGTCAGCGCCTGCGCGTCGGTCGAGTCCGGCCAGAACAGTCCCGCGATGCGCTGGCGGGTCTGCGGTGATCCGGCATGGACGACGAGGAACCCGACGAGGGCAATCGTCCGTGACGAGCGCGTCCGGACGGTGCCGGTGGCATCGTCGGCAATTGCCTGCTCCCCCAGAAGCGTTACCTGCAGCACGTCGAGGCGCCCTCCTGAGATTTCAAGCTAGACCCTGGTTACCTCGAAGCGTTCCTTTCGCGCCACCCGGCGTTCGCCCGCCCACCATTCTCCGAGCGTCGTGCGCGAACGACTCGCGAACGTTGCGGCTCCTAACTTCGGCTCGCACATTCCAGCGCGTACTCGAAGGAGATTCGGAAATGACCACGACCGAACAGATCAAGCCAGACACAGGAGACACCTCCGGCGTGACCAGCGCCGACGAGCAACTCAAGGCAAAACACCGGGCGATGTGGGCCTCCGGGGACTACGCCTCGATGGTGGAGACGTTCCTGCTTCCACTGGGGCCGGCCCTGGTGCAGGCCTGCGGGATACGAGCCGAGGACAGCGTTCTCGACGTCGGCTCAGGCACCGGAAATGCGGCGATCCCGGCCGCCGAGCGCGGTGCAGCCGTCGTGGCCAGCGATCTCACCCCGGAACTGCTCGAAGTGGGTCGGGACAGGGCAAGGGCAGCCGGCGTCGAACTCGAGTGGACAACGGCCGACGCGGAGAACCTGCCGTTTCCCGACGACGACTTCGACGTCGTGATGTCCTGCATCGGTGCGATGTTCGCCCCGCACCACCAGCAGGTCGCCGACGAACTCGTACGCGTGTGCCGCCCCAGCGGGAAGATCGGGCTCCTGAGCTGGACCCCGGAGGGGATGATCGGGTCGCTGTTCCGCACAATGGGACCATTCGCGCCACCGCCACCCCCGGGCGCCCAGCCACCGCCCCTGTGGGGTTCCGAGGACCACCTGCGCAAGCTGTTCGGTGACCGTGTCTCGTTCACGACCCTCGAACGGCGAGCGCTCCAGGTGACCGCGTTCCAGCACCCGCTCGAGTACGGCGAGCACTTCAAGCAGCGGTACGGGCCTACCATCGCCACGCGCAAGAACGCGGTCAACAACCAGCGCGAAGGTGAGTTCGACACGGCCGTTGACGCGTTCTGCCGCGAGTGGAACCTCGGCACCGAGGACCAGGCCCGCTTCGAGATGCAGTACCTGGTCGCCATCGGGACCCGCAACTAGCCGGGTCCGAACGACCCCTGGCACTCGTTCGCCTAGGTCAGGTCGGGCACTCGGCCGATCTGGTGCAGGGAGCGCGCAGCCAGCAAGACGATGCCGGTCGGGGACACGACGTCGCGGAAGAGTCTGAGTGCCTGGCCAGCTTCCAGCGAACCCCCGTCCGGCTGATCGAGGATGCGGGCTGCGAAGTCAGCTACGTCCTGCAGCGCCCAGGAACAGCGGTAGTAGGCAAGGAGGTTCGGATCGATGTTGGCTGGTCCGTAGCCATCGAAGAACCACTTCTGTTGTTCGGCCGTGACGGGTGCGCGGGCGATCACGCCGCCGATCACGAACATCAGGTCGCGTTCCCGCGGTGCCCGTACGACCTCGTCCCAGTCGAGTAGCCAGACCCCGCCATCGCTACTGTCGCCATCGCCGCTGTCGTCGCCAAGCTGGAGGTTCCCGATGTGGGCGTCACCGTGACAGACAACAGAGGTTGCCGAACTGGCCCGCAGTTCGTCGCCGAGGTCGTCGATGTGGGCGAGGATCATCGCCAGGGCATCGCCTGCTGCGCGCCATTCGCGGATCAGGGCACCAGCCGGTGAATCGTCGGATCGAGCAAGGTCGCTGCTGGCTGCACGTTGGCGGACGCGCTCGTCGAGGGCCCGCGCGACAGCCGCCGCTGGGGTCCGGTAGTCCTCGGCCAGCAGGTGATCGGCAACTGTGGCCGGAACCTGCACCGCATGAACCTGGGACAGCAACGCACCGAAGGACCGCCACTGGTGGGCATCCATCCCGGCGTCGTAGGCGCCATGGCCGGCAATCCACGGGGTCAGCGAGAGCCGGCGCCCACTGACGAGGCTGTACGGCAGCCCCGAACGTGACAGCACTGGCGTGGGGATGCCGTACGGGATCGTGGCGGCCAGGAGTGCCGAGGTGAGCAGTCCACCGACTCGCATGTTGCTGCTGACTTTGACCGCCATCGCGGCTCCGCTGACGGTGACCGCGCGTAGAACGACAGCGTCGGAGTCCTGCCCGCCGTACACCTGGCTCATGGAACTCAGGGACACCCCGAAGTCGGCCCGGACGGACTCCAGCAGTGTCTCGTTCCGGATGATCGGTGCTCCTGCAGCGGATGCGAACGCGCTCACACCCCGAGCATGCTCACCGATCGATCGCCACGCGAACGATATTCAGCCGCGTGCACAATCGGGTTCGGACCAGACCGAGGGCTCAGACTGACCCGGTCTCCGTCTCATCCTTCTCCCCGGGAGGTCCGACAACCATGGACCGGTAGCTCTCGATGATGTCCATGAACTCCTTGTGCTCCTTGCGCGGCACACCAACGTGGAAGAGGGTCGCGGCAATCTCGGTGGCCACGATGTCGAACTCGAATTCGCTGACGTGCAGGTGCGCGTGCGACTCGCGCATGTCACGACCCGGGTAGCACTTGGGGCCGCCGGTGTGTTCGATCGACCAGGCCGTGACCAGGTATTTGAACCCGGCGTGCCCCTTCATCGCATGGAACGCAGCGACGTGGGGGTTGTTGTTGGCCGACACGTTGTCGTAGAGCCGGTCGGCCAGGGCGTCGACGGCACCGGCGATGCCGTAGATGCCCCCAGACGTTCGTACAGTGAGGCGAGACCAACGGGGGGAGCTGGGCGGGCCGCGTTGTGGTCGGCGGCCGGCACCTATTCCGGCCGGTTCGCCACACCACGTCCCTTCTGAGGCCCCGCAAGTGCCGGTTGTGTAGCGAACCGGCATTGTGGGGGCGGTCAGGCGGGTCAGGCGGACAGCGCCACCGCGACCACGTCGCGTGCCTCGAACTGGACCTCGGCCAAGTGATCGGCGCCGCGGAAGGACTCCGCGTAGATCTTGTAGACGTCCTCGGTACCCGACGGTCGAGCTGCGAACCACGCCGAGGCGGTCGTCACCTTGAGCCCCCCGATCGCCGCACCGTTGCCGGGCGCGGTGGTCAGCTTGTCCGTGATCGGTTCACCGGCCAGTTCAGTGGCCGCGACATCGTCGGGCGACAACTTGCCCAACTTGGCTTTCTGCTCGCGCGTGGCTGGCGCGTCCACCCGGGCGTAGGCCGGTTCGCCGAAGCGCTGGGTCAGCTCGAGATAGTGCTCGCTCGGTGATCGGCCGGTGGTCGCCAGAATCTCCGAAGCCAATAGCGCCAGCAGGATTCCGTCCTTGTCGGTCGTCCACACCGACCCGTCCGTTCGCAGGAACGACGCACCGGCCGACTCCTCGCCGCCGAACCCGACCGATCCGTCCAACAGTCCCGGCACGAACCACTTGAACCCGACCGGAACCTCGATCAGTCTGCGGCTCAACGACGTTGCGACCCGGTCGATCATCGACGACGAGACCAGCGTCTTACCGATCGCGGCGTTGGCCGACCAGGCTGGCCGCGCACCGCCGTACAGGTAGGAGATGGCCACGGCCAGGAAGTGGTTCGGGTTCATCAGGCCTGCATCGGGCGTCACGATGCCATGCCGATCCGCGTCGGCGTCGTTGCCGGTGGCAATCTGGAACTCGGCGCGTCGACCGATCAGCGAGGCCATGGCGGCCGGTGACGAGCAGTCCATCCGGATCTTGCCGTCCCAGTCCAGCGTCATGAACCGCCACGTCGGGTCCACCAGCGGGTTGACCA
>JALZIL010000333.1 GCA_030860305.1 Actinomycetota bacterium | reverse complement strand
GCTCCGGACTCGTCGAGATGGACGACGTCACTCTTGGCTCGACCGGTGGTGGCTTCGAAGTCTCGTCCGGTGGCCACCCGGCTGTCGTCCAGTAGGGCGAGGGCTGCCCGCAAGGACTTCGGCTCGGGGTTGTCAGCATCGTCTGCGGCAGCTTCAGGAGTTGCCGACCTGAGGGCGAAGTCCCCCTCGATGCCCCAGTAGTCGGCGACCACGAAACGCATCCGCTCGCGTTCACGCTCGACCACGATCCTGGTCGCCACCGATTGCACCCGGCCCGCCGAGAGCTTCGGCATGACCTTCTTCCACAGGACCGGCGAGACCTCGTAGCCGTACAGGCGATCGAGGATCCGGCGGGTCTCCTGCGCGTCGACCAGTGCGGCGTCGACATCGCGCGGGTTGGCAATCGCGGTGAGGATGGCCTCGCGGGTGACTTCATGGAAGACCATCCGACGGATCGGGATGGTGGGTTTGAGGGTCTCGATCAGATGCCAGGCGATCGCCTCGCCCTCACGGTCCTCGTCGGTGGCGAGGTACAACTCGCTGGCGTCCTTGACCAAGGCCTTGAGTCGGCTGACCTGTTTCTTGCGGTCGGTGCTCACGACGTAGAGCGGTTCGAAGCCGTTGTCCACGTTCACACCCAGCCGAGCCCACGGCTGTCCCTTGTATGCAGGCGGAACGTCGGCGGCGTTACGGGGCAGGTCGCGGATGTGCCCGACGCTGGCCTCGACGATGAAGTCGCCGCCGAGATAGCCCGCGATCGTCTTTGCCTTCGAGCCGGACTCGACGATGACGAGCGGCTTGCCCGACCCCTTGGTCGATGCAGTGGCGCTCTTGGACTTCGGCGGCACGAAACTCCTGACAACTGATCTGGGAACAATTCTCCTAGCGGCACACGGTAAGGGCAGACAGGCACATCAGCTCGTCCGACCCCCGCGGACGTCCGGCCCTGGGGTACCGGACTTATGTGCATAACCTCCGGTGGGAACCGCCGATCCGGGACGTCATGCGCATAACGTGCGGATGGCGGGGGTGATTCCGCCCCGGCCCGCTCCCCGCCACTCGGGCGCCCGGACAGGTCAGGGGTTGTGCTCGGGAGGCCAGGCTCCGGGTGGCGCCTGCGCCGGGACTGGACCCACCAACTCCACCAACCGCCGGCTGCGCCGCTGCCCGACGATCCGATAGGCCGGTCCGCCGGCGCGCGACCCGAGCAGGACGCCCGCCAGACCGGCAGCGGCCAGCGCCGTACCGGCGGCCGACCAGCAGGAAGCGTCATCGGTACGGCCCAGGCCCAGCAGGTAACCGCTCGGGTCGGTCCGGCCCGTGGCCAGCGTCCAGAGCCGTACCCGCGCCGGCGTGAGCCGCCAGTCCACGGGCGGCAGTTTCGACGATCCCCGAGACCAGCGCTCGATCATCGGCAGCAGACTGCGGTGGAAGGGGGTGCGTACGGCAACCCGGGCGTCGAAGGTCTGGACCTGCTCACCGGGCAGACCGCGGAGATCGAAGGCCTCGACGAGCGCGTCAGCTCGCCACCGCTCGCTCACCACGATGGACAGCCGGGCCTCGGCAGCACGCTGAACCAGAGCGGCACCGGCGACCAGCAGGCCCTCCAGGTCGGCGATCTCGAGGTCGGCGCTCGGGTCGTCGAAGAGCGGCAGCTGCTCGTGCACAGCCCCAGCTACCCCCGCTCACGAGAGTGAAGGCGTCCTTGTATCGAACCTATTGGTTCAAGGGCGCCTTCACTCCAAACCTCGCGAGCCACCAATCCGGGGGCGTTCGGCTAGGCCCGGTAGGGTGCGGGCGGCGGGACCTCCTGGTTGTGGTCGGCGACTGTCGGGTCGGCACCCATGACGACCGAGCGACGCTTGCTGATCACCACGGCGACCACGACGATCAAGACAGCGCTCAGGGCGATGATCGCGCGCAGCCCCTCGTTGGCGTCCACACCGATCGTGAGACTCACCACCGCCGGCGCGATCAGCAGGGCGACAAGATTCATGACCTTGATCAGCGGGTTGATGGCCGGTCCGGCGGTGTCCTTGAACGGGTCGCCGACGGTGTCGCCGATGACCGTGGCGGCGTGGGCCGCGCTGCCCTTGCCGCCGTACGCGCCGTCCTCGACCATCTTCTTGGCGTTGTCCCAGGCGCCGCCGGAGTTGGCCAGGAAGACGGCCATCAGGGTACCGGCGGCGATCGCGCCGACGAGATAGGCGGCCAGCGGGCCGAACCCGAGTCCGAACCCGACCGCGACCGGGGCCAGGACCGCCAGCAGGCCGGGAGTGGCCAGCTCACGCAGCGAGTCCTTGGTGCAGATGTCCACCACGCGGCTGTAGTCGGGGCGCTCGGAGTAATCCATGATCCCGGGGTGCATGCGGAACTGCTCGCGCACCTCGAACACGACCCGTCCGGCCGCCCGTGACACCGCGCTGATCGCCAGCCCGGAGAAGAAGAACACCACTGCCGCGCCGAGAATGGCTCCCACGATGTTGTTCGGGCTGACCAGCTGAAGCCCGTTGATCGCCTCGGCCGCATCGGCGCCGGCGATATCCAGCGCGTCGAGAATGCTCTGGTAGTACGAGCCGAACAGGGCGGTCGCGGCGAGTACGGCCGTGGCGATCGCGATGCCCTTGGTGATCGCCTTTGTGGTGTTGCCGACAGCGTCGAGGTCGGTCAGTACACGTGAGCCGTTCTCGTCGATGTCGCCGGACATCTCGGCGATGCCCTGGGCGTTGTCGCTGACCGGGCCGAAGGTGTCCATCGAGACGATGACGCCGGCAGTGGTGAGCAGACCGCAGCCGGCCAGCGCTACGGCGTACAGGGCGATCCCGCCGCCGATCAGGAAGGCGCCGTACACAGCGGCGCCGATCAGGAGCGCTGAATAGACCGCTGACTCGAGGCCGACCGAGATCCCTGACAAGATGACGGTGGCGGCACCGGTCTGGGAGGAGCGGCCGATGTCCTGCACCGGCTTTCGGCTTGTTTCGGTGAAGTAGCCGGTCAGCAACTGGATGGCGGCGGCCAGCACGATTCCGATGAGTACGGCAACGAAGCCGATCACGGCTGGGCTGCCGCCTTCGTCGATCCCGACTGCGGCGAAGTCGCCGGGCAGCAGCAGGAACGCCGCACCGGCGACGAGGACCAACGAGACCGCCGCGGAGATGAAGAAGCCCCGGTTGATCGTCGTCAAGCCGCTCTGGTCAGCGTCCCTGGGGTTGGAGGCCAGGATGCCCACGACCGAGGCGATCACGCCGATGGCCGCGACCACGAGCGGGAAGATCATTCCGTCGCCGCCCAGAAAGGCTTGGCCCAGGATCAGCGCCGCGACCAGGGTGACGGCGTATGACTCGAACAGGTCTGCGGCCATCCCGGCGCAGTCACCGACGTTGTCACCGACGTTGTCGGCGATGGTGGCAGCGTTGCGCGGGTCGTCCTCGGGAATTCCGGCCTCGACCTTGCCGACCAGGTCGGCGCCGACATCGGCGGCCTTAGTGAAGATGCCGCCGCCGACCCGCATGAACATCGCGAGCAGCGCGCCGCCGAAGCCGAAGCCTTCGAGGACGATCGGCGCGGTCTCGTTGAAGATGAGCAGAGCCAGCGCCGCGCCCAGCAGACCCAGGCCGATGGTGATCATTCCGCAGACGCCGCCGGTGCGGAAGGCGATCCGGAAGGCCGGCTTGAAACCAGCCTCACGGGCAGCGGCCGCCATCCGGACGTTGCCCCGAGTGGCCAGGGTCATTCCGATGAACCCGACCGCCGCGGAGAAGCTCGCGCCGAGGAGGAAGAAGATGGCCCGCCCGATCCGAGTGGCCGTACCGCCGTCGGTGACCGGCAGGAGAACCAGGACGACGAAGACCACGACAGCGAAGATCGCCAAGGTCTTGAACTGCCGCTGCAGATAGGCAGCCGCGCCCTCCTGGATCGCCTTGGCGATCTCCTGCATCTTCGGTGTGCCCTGCCCAGAGGCCATCACCTCGCGGACGAGGAACGCACCGAAGGCGAGCGCGCCCACCGCGACCAGCAGAATGATCGTGACAAGGGCATAGTCGCCCCCGGAGATGGAACTCTGCACCGGCATTCTTATCCTCCTGACCCGACACCGGCGCATCCGAGGATGCGCGTGGGTGCGCCCAGGGATGGCTGCAGTGCCGACCCGGACGATCCGGGCCACACGTCGCCGGGAGTCTAGGGGAACGCTCGTTTACTCGTCGGTACGGGCTGGTCGTAGGTACCTGTCAGAGTGGAGAACGTGTCGGCGGAGAGACTGGACAGGCTCCTGCGGGGAGCCGGCTGTCCCCCGGACGCTACACCGGACGGGGTTTCGCCGCTGCCCACTGCTAGCCCGCTGACCCACGTCACCGAGCTGCCCTCTCGACCCGCACGGACCGGTCCGTGGCCGCACTGGGTCCCGGCCGCACTGCTCGAACGGCTCACCGAGCTGGGCGTCAGCGCGCCGTGGCTGCATCAGATCACTGCCGCCGAGCTCGCCCACTCGGGCCGCGACGTCGTGGTGTCAACGGGCACCGCGTCGGGCAAGTCACTGGTCTACCAGTTGCCCGGACTGGCCGCACTTGAGGAGAACCAGCGAAGTCGGGTGCTCTATCTGGCGCCCACCAAAGCGCTGGCTCACGACCAGCTCGCCGCCGTCGCCACCCTGGCCGGTCCGACGGTACGTCCAGCCGCCTACGACGGCGACACTCCCGGTGACGAGCGGGACTGGGTACGCCAGCACAGCCGCTGGATCGTCACGAATCCGGACATGCTCAGTCGCGGGATCCTGCCGCGGCACCCGCGGTGGTCCGCGCTGCTACGTCATCTGTCTTTCGTGGTGGTTGACGAGTGCCACGCCTACCGGGGCATCTTCGGTGCGCATGTCGGCAATGTGCTGCGCCGGTTGCGGCGGATCTGTGCGCGGTACGGCGCGACGCCCACGTTCGTGCTCGCCTCGGCCACGGTCGCCGACCCGGAGGCCTCGGCGCTGCGCTTGACCGGACTCGAGGCCAGTGCGGTAACTGACGACGGGTCTCCACGCGCGGCCAGCACCTTCGCGCTGTGGGAACCACCGTGGGAGGACGTCAACGAGGGCCAGCCGGCGCGCCGGTCGGCCAGTGCCGAGACCGCTCGGATCCTGTCCGATCTGGTCTGCGACGGGGCACGTACGGTTGCCTTCGTACGATCCCGCCGAGGCGCTGAAGGCGTTGCGGCGCAGGCGAGACGGCTGGTGGCCGACGTTGACCCGGTGCTCGCGAAGCGGGTCGCTGCGTATCGCGGCGGATACCTTCCCGAGGAACGGCGCGAACTCGAGCGGCAGCTGGACTCCGGTGAGTTGTTGGGCGTGGCCTCCACGAACGCGCTCGAACTCGGCATCGACATCAGCGGCCTGGACGCCGTGGTGCTCTCGGGGTTTCCAGGCACGCTGGCCTCGCTCTGGCAACAGGCCGGGCGAGCCGGGCGAGCCGGTCAGGAGTCGCTGGCCGTCTTCGTCGCTGCGGACGACCCGTTGGACCATTACCTCGCCCACAATCCGGCGGCCATCTTCGGCCGGCCGGTCGAGGCCAGCGTCTTCGATCCGGCCAATCCCTACGTCCTGGGTCCGCAACTGCGCATGGCGGCCGCCGAGTACCCATTGACCGAGTCCGACCTCGACCTCTTCGGTGGCCAGGCCGCCCGGCGGTCGGTGGCGGCTCTGGTGGCTGCCGGCGATCTGCGGGCGAGGCCGGGCGGGTGGTACTGGACGCATCGGCACCGGCCGGACGTGGACCTGCGTTCTGGTGGTGACCCGCCGGTGATGATCGTCGAGACCGAGACCGGTCGGATGTTGGGCACGGTCGACGGTTCGGCATCCCACTCAACCGTGCACACCGGTGCGCTGTACGTCCATCAGGGCGCGTCCTACGTCGTCGACGACTTCGACCTCGACGACGCGGTCGCGCTGGTGCATGCCGAGGAACCGGAGTGGACGACCCGCGCGCAGCAGGTCACCGACTTGCGGATCGTCTTGACCGAGCGGAGTTCGACCTACGGCGGCGTCGGCGTGCACCGCGGGACCGTCGATGTCACCGACCAGGTGGTGTCCTACCAGCGCCGTCGGCTGTGGACCGGTCAGGTGGTGGCCGACTTCCCGCTGGACCTGCCGCCTCGGCTCCTGCAGACAGCTGCGGTCTGGATCACCTTGGATGCCCGCACGGTCCGGCGGAGCGAGGTCACGGAGGCCGATCTGCCCGGTGCGCTGCATGCCGCCGAGCACGCCGCGATCGGATTGTTGCCGTTGTTCGCGACCTGCGACCGGTGGGACATCGGCGGCTTGTCCACAGCTGCGCACCCCGACACTGGCGCCGCCACGATCGTCGTCTACGACGGCCATCCCGGCGGTGCCGGCTTCGCCGAGCGTGGACATGACGCGATCCGGGACTGGCTGACCGCCACTCGCGCCACGATCTCGAGTTGTGTCTGTGAGTCCGGCTGCCCCTCATGCGTTCAGTCGCCCAAATGCGGCAACGGCAACTCGCCACTGGACAAGAATGCGGCGGTCACAATTCTGGACACCGTTCTCGACGCGCTGGCTGATCTGCCGCCAAACTTCAACCACCGACGCGCCTTGGTTGGCACCGACCCGGCCTGATGCTCCAGTAGTAGGTGTCAAGCATCCCAGAGGGGAGGGGTTGAACAAATCCGCGCCAGCGCGAGTTCCCCGTGTGCTCATGTGACAGTCCGGCCATCATTCAGGAAGCCCCCGCCCGAGCGGTTGATCCGGCCGTGCCAGGGGACCGCCCGGGCGGCCAGCATCATGGTCGGCGGTCCCGGCGGGGCCGGCGCGGGCATCGGCCCGAGCGACCCCCAGTCCCAGCGAACCGAACTGCACCGTCACCGTGACCGCCACATCCACAACACCGTCTCCGCTCAGGGTGCAAGACACCAACTCCGCGCCATTGGCACCCGCTATCCCCTGCGCCGCCCCGCAGGCCTTCTCCGATCCGGACAACACCTGGCTGGCAGCCGCGAGCGCAGCCAAGTCGGCCGCCGTTCCTGCTTCGTGTCGGCTGATGATCGCCACTCCGGCCAGGACAGAGGCGGTCCCGCTGAGGAGCACGACGCCGGACAACGCCAACACCCAGACACTTGCAGACCCACGATCACTGCCGATCGGGAAAGCCCGGCGACCGGCGTACCCGGCCGCCCTTCTGCTGCGGCTGGTCACGGCGGCTCCCGCGGCCCGCTGCCGCTGGGATCGCCACCAAAGCCGCCGCCCTGGGCCGCCGCCGCACCTTCGAGCCCGGGCTCGAGAGCGGCAGTGGCCGCGTCGGACACCGTCATCGAGGGGCCAAGACCGGCGAACAGAGCAACCGAGGCACTGACCTCGACGGTCACGGTGCCTCCATCCCGAGAGACCGACACTGCACTGCCTGCTGGCGCGGAAGACGCCGCGATCTGGCCTACCGCCGCATCGGACTCTCCTCTGGCCGCTGCCCGCGCTCCCTCCCGGGCAGCATCCGTGCACCGCATCTGCGCGGTGACCACCGAGACCGCAGCCAGCGCGGCGACCAGGATGAAGACCAGGACCGGGAGCACAACCGCGGTCTCTGCGGTGACCATCCCGGCATCATCGAATCTCCGCGAGGCCATCCGAATCGGGCGTCGAAGGAAACCGCGCTCGACCGACACGATCGTGCAAGGTCCGGCAGAGTCGCTGTGCAGCAAGTCAACTCAGGACAGGGTCGTGAGTGCGGAGTCGATGAGATCTTGCAGCGCCGAGACGATCGAGTCCCCGGTGACGACTTGGTAGAGAACTGCGGCGAAAGCGCAGGCCGCAATCGTGCCCACCGCGTACTCGGCGGTGCTCATTCCGGCGTCGCCGGAGATTCGGCGCAGCCGGATGCGCGCGGTCCGGCCGGCGGCTGCGCTCAGCACTAGGCAGCCAACCGCACTGATGGTGCACAGGTTGACCATGAACTGGGTGACGGTGGCGAACCGCTTGCGCATGTCCGCCCTCCCTTCCTCGACGTGGTGCGAGACGATCTGTCCGCACGCGCTCAGCCTCGACCCTGATGGCTCAGTGCGCCGGGGCCCGATGTCACCTGTGGACAGCATCCGGCTGCAATCTGCAGACCCTTGAAGCGCTGTGGACATCCAGTCACCGGCTCAGACGTAGCCGCGGCACTCCAGGGGGAGTTCACGGGTTCAGCCGAACACCCGGCCGGCAATGCCGACGACCACAGGAACGACACCGAGGCACACGAACGCCGGCAGGAAGCACAGCCCCAGGGGCGCCATCAGCAGCACGCCGGCTCGTTGGGCCCGAGCCATCGTCTGCTGTCCTTCGGCGGTGCGGAGCTGTTGCGCGACGGTCTCCAGGCGCCCGGCGACGGCACTGCCTGATTCACCGGTGACGACCAAGGCGCGGGCTAGCCGGCCGTACAGCGGATGTCCGATCCAGTCCTGCCATGCTGCGGCCGGTTCGCTGCCCAGTTCGCAGGCTGCGGCGACGCGAGCCAGCACGACAGATACTCCGGGTGTCCCCGACGTGGCCGTCGCCGCTCTCGGCCCGGGGTGTTGCGGGTCGAGGGCCGGCAGGATGCCGGACACCGATCTGAGCGCCGGCGAGCCAGGCATCCCCGCGCGTAGACATACGGCCAACAGCTCGATGGCAAAAGGCAGCAGCGGGTCCGCTGCCGACGACCGACCGGTCCCAGCCCCGGGCCAACTGATCCCGCTCAGCCAGCTGCTCGCACGAGATTGCGCGCCATCGACCGGAGCAGGCCCGCGCACGAGAAGGTAGGTTCCAGCCGCAACCGTCGAAGCCGCGAGGCCGCCGCCGGCCGAGGGAACCGTGACCAGGACTGAGGCTGCGGCAAGTGCCGCGAAGAGCACGGCCCGTCGACGTCGAGCGCCGACTTCAGCAGACGGGTCGCCGCTTGCGATCGCCTTGTCCAAGGGCTCAACCGACGACGAGAGACGCCGCAGTCGATGGTCCCCGACGGTTACGGTTGTCGGAAGAATCGCCAGGCCGACGGCCAGCAGCATCACCGCAACCGCCGAGACCAACGGGCGAGAGTCGGAGATCCAGACCACGGCTCAGCCTTCGCGCAGCGCGGCGCGGGTCAACCTGGCGCTCCAGGCAAGACCGACCAGATCCAGGGCGACGCCGGTAATCAGGAGGACATGGCCGATCGTCGTCGTGGTCAATATCCGCACCGGCTCCGCCCCGATTCCGCTGCCCATCGCGAGCCCCAGGACCGGCAGACCGGCCAGCAGCGCAACCGTTGCCCGATGACCGGCCGCCGTCGCTCGGACGTCGGCTCGCTGATGGCCTCGCCGGGCCAGGTCGGACTCGACTGCCGCCACGACATCGGCGAGGGCACAACCGGTCCGTTGGCTCAGGCGCAGGCCGGCGATCAGTCGGGACTGCCAGCGCGAGTCGGCCGGATCATGCTTCGAGCCACGCAGCACTGAGCCACGCAGCCTCGAGTCACGCTGCGCCGAGTTGCGCTGCGCCGAGTTGCGCTGCGCCGAGAATCCAAGCGGCGAAGCGCCCAGCTGACCCGTCAGCTGCACTGACCCGCGCGCGTCAGCCAGCGGTGGCGCCCGCTCGTCCACGCGCATCCACCCCTCCAGGCGATCACCCAGTCGCAGTGAGCGGCCAAGCCGGGTCAGCACAGCGCCGACGTTCTGGTGACCACAATGTCGCCCCGCCGCCTCGAGAGCCTCGTCGGCTGGTCGACCGGCACGTAGTTCAGCCACAAGTACCCCGAGCCCCTCGACGGCCCCCTGCTCCTCGCCGACCACGGCTCGTTCCTGGCGCATTCGGACCAGCCCTGTGCCGGCCGTGACGGCGATGGCGATGGCGACTGCTGCCACGGGTAACGCCCAGACCTGCGCCAGCACAGCGACTCCGCCGACGACTAGAAGGCCTCGGAGCCACCGCGAATTGGGCCATCGAGCCCTGCCCCAGCCACCGACCGCCCACGTCGACGACCCATCGCGGTTGTTCAGATCAAGAGCCCGGGCCAGCCGGATCACTGCGACCCTGCCGGGCCAGAGGCACAGGGCTGCGGCCAGGAGCGCCAGCGGGTACGCCTGGTTCACCGCGACCACACCGCGCGCACGTGCGGGACCGGCCCTCCGCGCTCGAACTCGGCCAGCTCACTCACGACGCGGCCCTGACTGGTCCGGACCACGTGGACGATCGCATCTAGACCTGCCGTCATCTGGCTGTGTACCGCTGCCCGGTTGAGGCCGCCCATGGCAGCCAGCGCTTCGAGTCGAGCGGTGACCTCGGCCGGCGAGTTGGCATGTACGGTTCCGCAGCCGCCCTCGTGACCGGTGTTCAGCGCGCACAACAGATCGGCAACCTCCGCGCCGCGTACCTCTCCGACGACGACCCGATCAGGGCGCATCCGCAGTGCTTGGCGCACCAGATCGCGAAGGCTCACCGCCCCCGCGCCTTCGACGTTTGCCGGACGCGCCAGCAAGCGCACCACGTGCGGGTGAGTCGGAGCCAACTCCGGTGCGTCCTCCACGAGGACCAGCCGTTCATCGGCAGGGACGAGGGAGAGCAGAGCTCCCAGCAACGTCGTCTTGCCCGATCCCGTCCCGCCGGTGACGAGGAAGGACCGGCGATCGGCGATCATGGCCTCGAGGCGCGCGGCGGCCGGGATCGGGATCGTGCCGCCGTCGACGAGTTCGGCGAAGGAGAACCGGCGCCGGCCCAGCACCCGCAGACAGATGCATGGGCAACCGGCGGCGATCGGCGGCAGGACGGCGTGCAGCCGACTCCCGTCGGGCAATGTCGCATCGACCCATGGCGTCGCGTCATCGAGCCGTCGCCCGGCCATCGTGGCAAGCCGCTGGGCAAGCCGGCGTACTGCCGCGGCGTCTGCGAACCGAACCTCCGTACGCTCCAGGCCGGCCGGTGTATCCACCCACACCTGGTCCGGCGCGTTCACGAGAACATCGGTCACTCCCGGCCGGCGGAGCAGGGGTTCGAGCGGACCGGCACCGACGAGTTCGTCCTCTGCCGACCGGATCAGGGAAAGCAAATCCGCATCGTCGATGAGGGCTCCGGCCTCGACCCGGACCAGTTCGGCGACCCGAGCCCGGCCGGCCGGCTCGTCCAGTCCCGCCAGACGGGTTCGAACTCGATCGACGATCGCCTCGACCTTCACGCGACTTGCTCCTGGCGGTCGGCAGCCAACTGCCACAACTGGGCGCACGACCTGGCAAGTTGGCTCCGGCTTCGAGGTGCTGGCGGCTCACCTCTCTGCCGCTGCCTGGTCAGTCGCGCGTCCTCGCGCAGCCGTACCAGGACCGGAAGGCCGATGGCCGTGCCGAGTGTACGATCGTCGATGTCGCGTCCGTGGCCGATCCGGACGACGAGGCCGGAAGCTGGTGCTTGCCAACCCAACTCAGCGACCAACGCCCGGCTTGCCAGTGCACCGGACACCGTAGCCGAGCACACCACAAGGCCGAGATCGACCAGCCCGCCAAGCCAGCGCGGAGCCTCGGCGGCCTCCCGCGGCAGATCAACGATGACTGGACCCCCCGTACGCCGTGCCGCGGAGACGACTGCAGCCAGCGCCGGCAGCGGGATACGCGAGGCGTGACTGCGAGCCGAGCTCAGGAAGCGCACGCCATGTGCCTGTGGCAGGCCGTCCAGGATCGCCGTCGTCGAGAGCCGGCCGGAGACCGTGGCGAGATCGGGCCAGCGAGGTCCGGGTACGTCCTCAGCACCTAGGGCGACATCGAGACCACCGTCCCAAGGGTCTGCGCCGATCAGTACCGGCTGGCGGCCCGAGCGCGCAGCGCTGACAGCCAGCGCGGCTGCCAAGGTGCTCGCTCCTGCGCCGCCGCAGCCGCCGATCACCGCGACCAGGACTCCGAGTGGCCCCGTTCGGCCCGCGGCATCGGCCAGCCGGTCGACGAGCCAGGCCTGCCCGGCCGGGAGCTCGAGCACGTGTTCGACACCGATGGACACAGCTGCGGACCAGACGTCGGCGCTGGGTCGGCTCGTCGTCGCGATCACCAGTCCGGGACGGCGGGCCAACGCAGCGATAGACACCTGATCCGCGCAGTCGGCATCGACGACGACCAGACTCGGACCCGACCAGATTGCGTTGGTCAGCTCGGCTGCCTCGATCGCCCTGGCGAGGATTCCCGCGGTCGCGGAAAGCCGGAGGACTTCCTCGCGCACGTCATTGGCCGGTCCGATGACCAGTAGCCCAGCATCCTCGGCAGAGCTCGCGGGCTGCTCTCGACGCGGGGGCACCTGCCAAGCTGAGCACCGGCATCGCACCGACGAGCGCGCTACGGACGGATTGTGGACAACCGGAAAGCCCTGTGGACGCGACCGATGCGACGAGTCTGAGCCCCTGCGGCGCGGCAGCGTCGTACCCGATGCTCGAGTCCTAAGCTCGTCGCGTGGGCCGGGCTGCCGCTTTCTTTGATCTCGACAAGACGATCATCGCCAAGTCGAGCACCCTCGCTTTCGGACGCCCGTTCTTCGACGGCGGTCTGATGAACCGCCGGTCGGTGTTGAAGTCGACCTACGCCCAACTCGTCTTCATGGTGTCCGGGGCCGATGCCGATCAGATGGAACGGATGCGCAAGCACGTCACCGAGATGTGCACCGGCTGGGATGTTGCCCAGGTGCACGACATCGTGAACGAGACCCTGCACGAGATCATGGAACCGCTGGTCTACGAGGAGGCGGCCGAACTCATCGAAGCCCATCGCAGCGAGGGCCGAGAGGTGGTCATCGTCTCCAGCAGCGGGCTGGAGGTCGTCGGCCCGATCGGGGAGATGGTCGGGGCCGATCACGTCATCGCGACTCGGATGGTGGTCGAGTCCGGCAAGTACACCGGCGAGATCGACTACTACGCCTACGGGCCGAACAAGGCTGCCGCGATTCTCGATCTGGCCGTCGAGCGTGGCTACGACCTGGCCGAGAGCTATGCCTACAGCGACTCGATCACCGATCTGCCGATGCTCGAGGTCATCGGACACCCGACCGCCGTGAATGCCGACCGTGCACTGCGCAAGATCGCCCTTGATCGCGGATGGCCGGTGCTGATGTTCACCAAGCCGGTTGCCCTGCGCTCTCGGTTCGGCCCCAGTCGTAGCCCCGCGGTGACCAGCGCGGCCATCGGTATCGGGGCGGCCGTGGCCGGAATCGCTTGGTACGCAACCAAACACAGGGATCGGCCAGCCTGATTCACCATGTCCGACACCTTCGTGACCGTGGCCGCCTGGCTGGCCGTCGCCGCGATCGCCGTGTCGGCCGTGGTGTTCGGTCAGGGGGCTCGGGCGCCGACCCGAGCACCCCGAGATGCCCGGGCGGCACGCAACCGTCGGATCGGGACGGCCCTGTCGATCAACGGGCCGGTCGTCGTCGTCCTGCTGGCCTTCGCGGTGGCCATGATGACGGGGGCCTGGCTCGTCGGGGCTGTCGTGGCCTTCGCGGCCGTGGGCGTCGTAGCGCTGGCCGGTCTTGCGCTCTCCCCACATTGACCAGCTCCTCGCACGTTATGCGCATAACGTCCCGCGCGAGGCCGGATTCCCGCACGTTATGCGCATAACGTCCCGTTCGTTCTGAGTGGTTTCTGGACTCGCTCAAACTTGATGGGAGCTCTTGTGCCACATTGGGCACACGGCGTAGAAAGTAGGAGCGGACCGATTCACGGTTACGTGGACCGCTCCGCGCACGGCACACCAGGTACCCACGCGCGACCGGCCACGAGAGGCACTCCGGAGCTGTCCTGCCAGGCAGGCCGACTCCGCGAGATAGGTGCACGCTTGGTAGCCCGGCACACCGTGCCCTGACGGCGCCCTGCCTCGGCGGGGCGCCGTTCTTTTCGGCGCCTGAGTTCGGACATTCTCCGGAGAAAGTGCGGTCAGCGGGCCGCCCGAGGTGACATTCTCCGAGAAAGTGCGGTCAGGGGGTGCCGTCGCGGGCCAACGCCTCGCAGATCGCCAGGCCCTCCCTGGCACCCAAGATCACCGCTGCTGACCACCAGCGCAACCAGGCACCGAGCCCCTCGGGCGTACCGCTGACGAATCCGGCCAGCAGCGTCGAGTAGTCAGCCCCGGTTTCAAGGACACCGACCTCCGGTACGGACACCGCGTTGCTGTCCAGCCCGCGGGAGCGCATCGTCAGCCGAGCCGCAGCCAAGGCGACAACCCGGTCGGCCGACCCGAACGCAGCCAATCCCGCCAACTCGCCGTGGACGACTCCGGCGAGTATGACGCCCGGTGTGCTGGTCGCCTCGGAGACGAGCTGCCCCAGCCCGCTGAGCCGTTGGCCGACCGCAGCGCGCGGCTGTGGACGGCCGAGCTCCTCGGGAGCGGCCAGATCCGCCGCGGCCAGCGCGTGCAGCCGGGCCAGCACCTGTCCGGGAGCCCGCGGCCAGGTCGCAACCATCGGACCGAGTGCTGCGTACGCGCGTACGGCCCCGCGTACGACGGGGTCGGTCGCCTCGGCCGAGCGGAGCTCGGCCAACGGGATGTCCACGCCCGACAGCGCCGCCGCGGCCCGGGCACCACGCAGGGTGGACTCGGCGGCCACCGCAGGGATCTGGCGTCGCAGCACCGGGTGCACCAGCAGCCGGTCGATCGCCCGCCGAGTTTCGTCCGCCGCCTCGGCGACCCCGTCCAACTCGAGCAGGCCGGCAAGCGGATCGCGGTCGCGCCGAGCAGCGGCACCGGACCGAGCGACAGGCACGGCCGCCGACCCTAGCCCGGGGCGGGCACGGCGCTGATGTCGTAGCTCTGCAGGGGACACACCCGGCGAGTCACCTGCAAAGCTGCGACATCCGGCATCGCGAACATAGACAGCGCGGCAGCGCCGAGTCGCCCGGTTACTCCTCGGCGGCGGGTTTGTCGGACTTCAGCCCTTCACCGATCAGGTTCATCACCGTCGGGTCGGCCAGCGTGGTCACATCGCCCAGGTCGCGGTTCTCGGCAACGTCGCGCAGCAACCGGCGCATGATTTTTCCCGAGCGGGTCTTGGGCAACTCCGGCACGATCATGATCTGGCGCGGTTTGGCGATCGCCCCGATCTCCTTGCCGACGTGATTGCGCAGTTCCTTGACCAGGTCCTCGCCTTCTGCGTCGTTGCCGCCGCGCAGAATCACGAAGGCCACGATGCCCTGGCCGGTGGTCGGATCGGTCGCACCTACGACGGCTGCCTCGGCGACCTTCGGATGTGACACCAGGGCGGATTCCACTTCGGTGGTGGAGATCCGGTGCCCGGAGATGTTCATGACGTCGTCCACCCGGCCGAGCAGCCACACATCACCGTCGTCATCCTTCTTGGCCCCGTCGCCGGCGAAGTAGTACCCCTGCTTGGCAAAGCGCGACCAGTAGGTCTCCTTGAAGCGCTCGTCGTCACCCCAGATGGTGCGCAGCATCGCCGGCCACGGCTCGGTCAGGACGAGATAGCCGCCACCACCGTCGGGCACCGACTCCCCGGATTCGTCTACGACGTCGGCCGAGACTCCGGGAAGTGCTCGCTGGGCCGAGCCCGGTTTGGTCGACGTCACGCCGGGCAGCGGGCTGATCATGATTCCGCCGGTCTCGGTCTGCCACCAGGTGTCCACGATCGGGCAGTTGTCGCCGCCGATGTGCTCGCGGTACCACATCCAGGCTTCCGGGTTGATCGGTTCACCGACGCTGCCCAGGAGCCGCAGTGAGGACAGGTCGAACTCGGCCGGGATCTCCGAGCCCCACTTCATGAACGTCCGGATCGCCGTCGGCGCGGTATAGAGCAGCGTCACCCGGTAGTTCTGTACGAGCTCCCAGAAGCGGCCTTTGTGCGGGGTGTCCGGCGTGCCCTCGTACATCACCTGTGTTGCAGCGTTGGACATCGGCCCGTACACGATGTAGCTGTGCCCGGTGACCCAACCTATGTCGGCGGTGCACCAGTAGACGTCCGTGTCGGCCTTGTGGTCGAAGACCGCCCAATGCGTGTACGAGACCTGCGTCAGGTAACCGCCGGAGGTGTGCAGGATCCCCTTGGGCTTCGCGGTGGTTCCTGACGTGTAGAGGATGAACAGCGGGTGCTCGGCGTCAAAGGCCTGCGCCTCATGGGTGTCGGGCTGCCGGTCCACAACGTCGTGCCACCACAGATCGCGATCGGAGTTCCAGTCGACGTCCTGACCGGTACGGCGTACGACCAGAACCCGCTCCACCGGTGATCCGTCAGCATCGGCGGCAGCGTCCACATTGGACTTCAGCGCGCTCGCCGACCCGCGCCGGTACCCGCCGTCGGAAGTGATCACGAACTTCGAGCCGCAGTCGTCGATCCGGTTGCGCAGGCTGTCCGGGGAGAAGCCGCCGAAGACGACGGAGTGCGGTGCCCCGATCCGGGCACAGGCGAGCATCGCGATCGCCGCCTCGGGAATCATGGGCAGGTAGATCATCACCCGGTCGCCGGTGGCAACTCCCAGCTCGGTCAACGCGTTGGCGGCCTTGCAGACCTCGGCGGTCAGCTCGGTGTAGGTGATCGTCTGCTTGTCCCCCGGCTCACCTTCGAAGTGGATGGCGACCTTGTCGCCGCGCCCAGCCGCCACGTGGCGGTCGAGGCAGTTGACCGCAACGTTGAGCTTCCCGCCGAGGAACCACTTCGCGAACGGCGGATCCCAGTCCAGCGTGGCGTCCCACTTCTGCGCCCACTCGAGCCGCTCGGCCTGCTTCTCCCAGAACCCCAGCCGATCGGCTGCCGCCTCGTCATATGCGTCCTGATCGACATTGGCCTGTGCGCGAAATCCCCGGGGCGGGTCGAAGTGCCGGGTCTCGTGACTCAGGTTGGACAGGGCCGGATTCTCGGACAACGGATCTCCTCAGCTCCTTGTGCACTGGACTACCGAATCTACCGACGCCCCGGCCGCAGTCGCTATGAGTGCGCGGCCAGCGGTGTTCTGGTGGCGCCGAAAGCACGGCAAGGCGTCGTACGGTGGTGACGTGACCGCAGCGGGCGCGCCCAGCGAGGAGCTGCTGGACTCCGCCGCGGGTGAGGTCACGCCGGTGTCGCGGCCCTGGATCCTGCCGCTCGTGGTGATCCTCCTCGCGGCGGTCGGCGTGTTCGGCTTCCAGGCGCTGCAACCAGACCCGGTCACCGAGCCGCGACAGACCTCGCCGACCAGCCAGCCTGCCGCGGCCGATCCCTCCCTCGTCGATGCCTCGGCCCGTCGGCTGTACGGCGAGATCGAGCCGACCGGCGCACAGAGCTTCTCCTCGGCGGTGCGAGCAGCCACAGAGGTGGTCCAAACCCTCTGCCGCACGGACATCCCGAGCTGGGCGGCAAGCCTGGTCAGCTCCGACGACAGCTACGACCGAGCCGTTTTCCTGATGTCACCTGCTAACCGTGCCTTCGGGACATTCGTTGTTCAGGTGGAACTCAGTTGGACCGTCGACCACTTCTCCTACGCAGCGGTGGCCGGACACGTCGAGCGCTGTGTGTGAGCGCGTGGGCCGGATCTGCGAGAGCTCTGGTACGAAAGGATCGAGCGCGCCCTAGACTGCTGGCGTGACTATGAGCTCGCCTGCGTCAAGTTCGCCTACCTCGGGTTCGTCTGTTTCGTCGGTGCACCCGGGTCCACTCGATGGCCAGGCCAGCCAGAGTGGCCGGGCGCAGCAGCCGATCGGCGCGCTGTTCGGCACCGCTAGTGAGCACATGTCGACGCTAATCCGCGGTGAGGTGGAGCTGGCCAAGGCCGAGATCACCACGTCTGCCAAGCGGGGTGGGATCGGCGCGGGAATGTTCGGCGCCGCCGGCGTGATTGCGCTGTTCTCGGTGGTTTTCCTCTTCATCGCCCTCGCCGAGGGCTTGGTCGCCCTCGGTCTGCCGCGGTGGGTGTCCTACCTCATCGTCTGGGCCTTCTTCGTCGCGATCGCCGGGATACTCGCCCTCATCGGCATGCGCATGCTGAAGAAGGTCAAGGCTCCCGAGCGGACCATCGAGACCCTCAAGGACTCCAGGGAACTGCTCTCCCGCCAGGCTCCTGGCAAGCGCAGCCCCGGGATCGCCCGCACACCGTGACGTGACCCCGTACGACTGCTCAACTGCGTCGCGGCGCGCTGCGTGATGATGCACCCGCGCCGGGCTGACCGACCCGACGCCAGTTCGGTCCTTCTGAACGGCCCGTGGGTGCACAACGACTATTCGACCAACGGCGTCCGGCTCCATGTCGCCGAGGTTGGCAGCGGTCCGTTGATCCTTCTGCTGCACGGCTTTCCGCAATTCTGGTGGACTTGGCGACATCAGATCGTCGCGCTCGCCGATGCCGGATACCGGGTTGTGGCGCCGGATCTGCGTGGTTTCGGGGCCAGCGACAAGCCGCCGCGCCCGTACGACGTGATGACGACAGCCGCCGACATCGCCCGCCTGGTGTCGGCGATGGGAGAACGCGAGGCCACCCTCGTCGGGCATGACCTCGGTGGCAGCGTGGCCTGGACGGTGGCCCGGTTCCGGCCCGATGTCGTAGCTCGGCTGGTGATCCTGTCCGCGCCACATCCGCGCCGGTGGCGAGCGGCACTGGTCAGTGACTTCAAGCAGATCGGGGCAAGTAGCCACGTCTTCGGGTTTCAGACGCCGCGGATCCCCGAACAGCGGCTGACTCGTGATGGAGCCGTCGAGGTCGGCCGGCTGATGACCGAATGGGCAGGGGAACGCTGGGCGTCCACTGTGGACTTCGCTGAGGCGCGAGGCCGGTATCAACAAGCCATGCTGATCCCGCAGGCCGCGTACGGGGCGCTGGAGCACTTCCGCTGGGCCGTGCGCTCGCTCCCGCGGCCCGACGGCGTGCGGTACACCCGGCGGATGTCGAGCCCGGTCGGGATGCCGACGCTGCAACTGCACGGCGGTCAGGATTCCTGCATTCTCCCGACCACTGCTCAGGGATCGAGTCGGTACGTCTCCAGTACCTATGAGTGGCAGACGATTCCGCGTGCCGGGCACTTTCTGCCGGAGGAGGTCCCGGACCTGGTGACCGGGGAGATCCTGCGCTGGATCAAGAGCTGACCGCGGTCAGCTCACGCGCAGGGCCCGGAATCGACCTCACTGCTCGACGATGCGCCCCGGTTGGCGGCGGCCGCGACCTGACCGGCAGACAGCGCATATCCGGTCGACGGGTCGTCGATGGCCGACGCGAACACCACGCCGAGCACAGAGCCGTCGACGTCCAACAGCGGGCCACCAGAGTTACCCGAGCGGACCTGTCCGAACAGCGAATACACCTCGCGTGACACGCTACCGTCGGCCCGGAAGTTCGGACCCCGGATTTCACTCAGGTCGCGGATCCGGGCGGCACCGACCTGCAGATCGCCGCCCCCCGGATAGCCCATGATGATCGCGTCAGCCCCTGAGCTGCGCGCTGTCGTCGTGAGGGTCAGCGGCACTTGCGGCAGGCCGGGGACGGCAAGTATGGCGATGTCGAGCTGCTCGTCGACGTAGACGATCCTCGCCTCGTACTGCTCGCCCTCGGCCAGCACGCTCGGATCGTCAACACCAGCCAGCACATGGGCATTGGTCATCACCCGCTCGTCGGCGTACACGAAACCCGAGCCGTTGATCCCCCGGGCACAGCTTGGCGCCTGCCCGCTGACTTTCACCACCGACCCGCTGACCTGGCTCACCACCGGGTTGGACATCAGCGCCTCGTCCGGCGCGGCTACGGCGGGAACGACCGTCTGGGCGAGCGGATCCAGGACATCGGGTAGGCCTTGTCGGTCCAGCGATTCCCGCAACGATTGATAGAGCGTACGAACCGGATCCGGAACCGTCCCGTCCACGGCCTGCAGGATCTGGGACTGGCGTACCTGGCTGGCCAGCGTCGGGAACGGGGATGCGGCCAGCGGTGTTGCCACGATCCAGGCCACCAGCAGCACGGTGATCGCGGACAGGACCGTCCCCAGTACGGAGTCGACGACTCGGGCCGGGCGCCAGGTCACCACCTGCCGCAGTCTCGTGCCCAGCAACCCGACCGCGAACTGCCCGAGGCCGGCGAGCCCGAAGACGACGAACAGCGCGAGAACCACGCGAACGACCGCGTCGTCGGTGGCCGCCGTTGCCAGCGGACCCGCTATCTGGGCGCCGAGGACGACGCCGAGCAGAAAGCCGGAAAAGGAAAAGGCCGAGGTGATCAGGCCGTGCCGATAGCCGTTGACGGCGAAGAGCAGCGCGAAGGCCACGATGATCAGGTCGACCATGTCAGCCCAGCCCGGCAACAGGGGAAGTTTGATGCATACCTGACGTCGCAGGGGTCCCCTGAGTCGGTTCGCCGACGGGGGCGATCATGCGGCGACGGTCATCACGCCGGTGTGGCCGAACGCTTCGTGGAAGGAGCAGATGAAGGCGTACTCCCCCGGGGTGCTGATGCTGAACTCGATCGTGTCCGACTCGGACGGGGCGACCACCGGTACCGATTCGGCGATGTCACTCGGGTTACGCGCCGGCGGGAAGGCCAGGCTGTGGGTCAGTTGGGTTGCCGCATTGTCGAGGGTGACCCGCACCCGGCCCGGCAGCACGCTGAACGCGGCTGGTACGAAGCGGTAGTCGTCCGAGGACACCAGCGTGATGGCTTGAACCCCATCCGGACCCACGGTCACCTCACCTGCCGCGTTCCCCCGGTCGGGGTCCTGCGGCTCGGGAGAAGCGCCGCAGCCGCCGATAGCCGAAGTGCTCGCCATCACCATCAGCACCGCGAAGAGTCGAGGACGCTGGCCGCGAGGGCGCACGCCGCGACACCACCGCGTCACGAAAGTCCCTCCTGCCCAGCGATGGCCGTCTCGAGGTCGCGGATGTCGGTCTCGTCCCAGGGCCGGACCCAACCGCCGAGCTCGAGCACCATGGACAACAACCCGGCTGTGAACCCCCACACCACGCTGCCTCGGATTCCGAACGCGGCCCCGGTGTAGCCAGATGGATGGGCGACGCAGAAGCGGTTCGCCGGCTCGGCCAACTCCGCGATCGGGATCCGCGCGACTGAGGCCACCTCGGCGGTATCTAGGACGCGCACCGGCGCCGGTTCGTGCCAATACCCCAAAACCGGCGTGACGACATAGCCTGATGGCTCGAGAAAGAGCGGTGGCAACGTGGCAACCACGCTCACCCCGCTTGGATCCAGATCCACCTCCTCCGACGCCTCGCGCAGGGCCGTACTGGCGGGGTCCGCGTCGCCGGGATCGGTCCCGCCACCTGGGAAGGCCGGCTGTCCGGCGTGGTTGCGCAACGCGGCAGCCCGCTCGATCAGCAGCACATCAGGGCCGTGCTCACCGTCAGCGATCAGAATGAGTACGGCCGAGGCGCGGCCGCCCTCATCCGGGGGTGCCCACTTGGCCATGTACTCCAAGGTGACGTCATCGCTCGCGTGTTCGGCGAGTTGGGTCATGTACGCCGGTAGCTGCACCGCCTTCGTCATTGCCCGGTCACACGGTCACCCCGAGATGCTCTTGAACGAGCCCGACCAACTCCTCGTAGGAGGCGATAGGAGCCAGTTCGGCGTGGGCGATGCTGCCGTCGGCGTTGACGAAGAAGGCTGCGGGCAGCCCCCGCAGGCCCATCCCAGCGTAGAGGTCCCCGTTCTCGTCGAATCCGCTCGGAAACGCGATGTCGAGGTCTTCGACAAACTCAGCCGCAAGGCCGGCTCCATCGCGGGTCACGACTCCGGCCACCAGCAGCTGTCCTCGATCGCTGGCGGAGAAGAGCTGACTCAGCAGTGGCAGCTCGTCCCGGCACGGCCCACACCAGGTCGCCCAGAGGGTGACCACCATAGGAATCCCCGGTGCCTCACCAACAGTCAGCTGACCGCCGGTCGCATCAAGGCACGGCAGCCTCAGTTCCGGAAGGGTCTGCTCGCCGGTGGCCGGTTGCCCGGTCGGATCCGGACAATCAGTGAGATCCGGAACGCCTTGAAGCTCTTGCTCCGCGGACCGCCCATCGTCAGCGCCATCAGCACCCGACGTACAACCAGCTAGCGCCAGGATCGCAGTCATCAGGGACATCAGCCACGCGCGCGCCCGGACGATTCGGTTGCCCGGAAGAAGGCGAGGAGCCCTCATGCCGACTCCGATCGGGCCAGCGCAACCATCTCCTCGGCCGAGCGGACCGGCAGACCGAGCGCGGCGGCCCGGGCACGGGCGGCCGCATCCGGGCCTTTGACCAGCTTGGCGGCCACGTCGGGGTCGATCGGCCCGTCACCGTAGGAAGGGCACCAGGGGGCCAGCGCGCAGGCTCCGCACGCGGGCTTGCGGGCGTGGCAGACCCGCCGGCCGTGGAAGATCACCCGGTGGGACAGGATCGTCCACTCCTTGCGCGGGATCAGTGGCCCGACCGCGTGTTCGATCTTGACCGGGTCGGACTCCTGCGTCCAGGCCCAGCGCCGTACCAGACGCTGGAAGTGGGTGTCGGGAGTGATCCCGGGGATGGCGAAGGCATTCCCCAGCACCACGTTTGCGGTCTTACGCCCGATTCCGGGCAGGGTCACGAGGTCCGCCAGCTTGGCCGGCACTTCGCCGTCGTAGCGCTCCACCAGTGCCTGACCGAGCCCGATGATCGACTTCGTCTTGGCGCGGAAAAACCCGGTCGGCTTGAGCAGCAGCTCCATCTCGGCGGGGTCGGCCGCGGCGTAGTCGGCGGCCGTGGGGTACTTCGCGAACAGGGTCGGGGTGACCGAGTTGACCATCTTGTCGGTCGTCTGCGCGGACAAGATGGTGGCCACCGTCAGCTCGAGCGGAGTCCTGAAGTCCAACTCGCAGTGCGCATCCGGGTGGATCCGGGCCAGCTCGGCGTTCATCCGGCGGGCTCGGCGGGTCCGCGCCAGCGGCGTCTCGGCCGCGATCTTGCGGCGCCGCGCCGCTGTTCCTGCCACAGCGACGAGAGTACGGCGGGGCGCTGAGAACCATGGTTGCGCAGTGAGCGGCCCGGCAGAGCCCGGCCTTCCGTGGCTGTGGGTGAGTCTGAGTCATACTGACCGCGATGGCCGGCCTGCTGGTGGTGTTCTTCCCCCTCTTCCTCCTTGGCTTCCTCCTTTTCATGGAGCGAGTCGAGGAGCCATTGCGACGCGGCACAACCGAGACCGACGTGGCAGAGTTCCTCGACAAGGCTGATCCCGAGGACCTGGACAACGTCTTCCGGTACGGCGTACGCCGCTCCTTGGAACGCTGGCGCAACCGTCGGCGGCGACTTCCCAAGCTGGCCGCTCTGGTCGGCCGGCAGCGCCAAGAGTAGCTCAGCGCCGGAGCCCGACCGGATTGCGCCTAGACTCACGCCTGCCTCGGCGAGGTGGCAACGGGGAGAGATGGAGGAGCGCGTGAACGACGTGCTGGCGCGGTCCGGAGTCTTCCAGGGAGTCTCGGCCGAAACCGCCGAACCGGTGGCCGAGGCTCTCGAGCGGCTTGACCTACCTCGGGGTACCACGGTGTTCACCGAGGGCGAGCCCGGTGACAGCCTGTTCATCATCCTGGACGGCAAGGTCAAGATCGTCCGCCGAGCGCCCGACGGTCGGGAGAACGTCCTGTCGGTCATGGGCCCCTCGGACCAGTTCGGCGAGCTCTCGATCTTCGACCCCGGGCCCCGTACGGCGACGGCGACCGCGCTGACCGATGTGTCGTTGGCCAAGATGTCCCAGCAGGCGTTGCTGCCCTGGATCGATGCTCATCCGGAGATCGGCGTGCAGCTGCTCCGGGTGCTGGCTCGGCGGCTGCGGCGCACCAACGACACGGTTGCCGACCTGATCTTCACCGACGTGCCCGGGCGGGTGGCCAAGTCACTTCTCGGGATGGCCGACCGGTTCGGCACTCGCGACGACTCGGGCAAGCTGCGAGTCACCCACGACCTGACCCAGGAGGAGCTCGCCCAGCTGGTCGGCGCCTCCCGGGAGACGGTGAACAAGGCGCTGGCCGACTTCGCCCATCGGGGCTGGTTACGACTGGAGGGTAAGGCCGTTCTCGTGCTCGACGAGGATCGACTGCGCCGACGCGCCCGCTAGCGGGTGCCGCCGCGCCCCAGGCGGATCGGTGTCTTCACCAGACTGCCATCCGGCATCTCCACGTACTCGGAGCCGTCCCGTACGACCAGTCGTGGCACGACCGGGATCAATGGTTGCTTGGGAGCGGCTTCGAGGACGTCGGCGACCGTCGCGTGGCCGACCAGGTCGGTGAGCGTGACCAGCGTCGGGGGCAGCATCAACCGCGTCCCCTGCTCGTTCTCGGCCAACGCGTCCACGACGCGCACCCAGGCGGCCTCGTCGGCCCCCCGGAGACATCGCGCGGTTCCTGACCCTCCGGTACGGCCGCGGTGAAGAACTTGGTGTCGTAGCGCCTGGGTTCGGCCTCGGGAGTGATCCAGTGCGCCCAGGGCCGAAGCAGATCTGCGCGTAGGGTCACCTGGCGCTCGGCGAAGACCTCGCTGAGCGACCGTTCGCGGGCTATCAGCGCCAGCCGATCGGCCTCCCACTGCGCCGAGGCCGGGTCCAGTGGCGCACCGTCGAGGGAAGAGGCAAGCAGGACGCCCGACTCCTCGAAGGTCTCCCGTACGGCGGCGCAGACGAGTTCGCGGGCCAATGGCTCGTCGCAGTGGAAGCTAGCCGCCCATTGGGCAGCGCCGGGTCCGGTCCACGAGAGGTCGGCCTCAGCGTCCCGGACGTCCACCCCACCACCGGGATAGGCGGTCATCCCACCGGCAAAGGGCATTCCCCGAACCCGGCGCAGGAGGTAGACCTCCACGCCCCGGTCCCCATCGCGCAGCAGCAGGACGGTCGCCGCCTGCCGTGGGATCGCCGGCGCGGCAGCATCCGCGCCGTCCGGCGCTGCGCTTTCTCGGGTCACCGGCAACAACCTCGCCTGCGTCAGGTGCGCAGGCCCGGCTGACCTGGGCCGGCCAGCCGGATCGTCGGCCCGGCTGCACCGATCTCGGCGATCACCTCGACCTCGACCGGGGTACCGAGCGGCAACTCGGCCACGCCCACGGCGCTACGGGCGTGGACGCCGGCCTCGCCGAAGACCTCCCCGAACAGTTCGCTCGCGCCGTTGATCACTCCAGGCTGGCCGGTGAAACCCGTTGCGCTGGCGACGAATCCGACGACCTTGACGATCCGGGTGATGGCATCGATGCCCACCAGCGCGTCGATCGCGGCAAGAGCGTTCAGGGCGCACTGCCGGGCATCCTCGGTCGCGTCCTGCGGACTGACCTCGGCTCCGACCTTGCCCGTCCGTGGCAGCGCGCCGTCGACCCAGGGCAACTGCCCGGAGACGAAGAGCAGGGGGCCGGTCTGGACGGCCGGTACGTAGGCGGCCACCGGAGCCGCGACGGCGGGCAGGGTCAGGCCCAGCTCGGCCAGGCGCTGGGTCGCGGTCACGATCCGGCCAGCGGTCGTTTCAGATAGGCGACCAGTTGTTCGGGGTTGGCGCCTGGAACGACGGTGACCAATTCCCAGCCGTCCTCTCCCCAGGTGTCGAGGATCTGCTTCGTCACGTGGACGAGCAACGGAACCGTCGCGTATTCCCACTTCTGCATGCCCCGGACGCTAGCGCAGCCCGCCGATCAGCCGTCCCCCCGTGAGCCCGATCACCCCAGCCAGCTCGCTGACGGCACCACGAACTCACCACTGACTCACCACCGCGGGCGCCCGGGCCGGAGGCTGCCTACCCTGAGGTCATGCCCACCAAAGCCGCCTGGCCGGCGGCACGACTGCATGTCGTGACCGGCAAGGGCGGGACGGGCAAGACGACTGTCGCCGCGGCCGTGGCGTTGAGCCTGGCCGCCGGCGGGCGGCGAGTGCTGCTCGTCGAGGTGGAGGAGCGGCAGGGCATCGCGCAGTTGTTCGACACCCCGCCGCTGCCCTACGAGGAGCGTCGGGTCGCGGTGGCCCGCGGTGGCGGTGAGGTCCGCGCGTTGGCCGTCGACGTCGAGGCCGCGCTACTCGAATACCTGGAGATGTTCTATAACCTCAAGCGCGCTGGAAGAGCGCTCCGGCGGATGGGCGCAGTCGACTTCGCCACCGCCATCGCGCCGGGCCTTCGCGATGTGCTGCTGACCGGCAAGATCAAGGAAGCCGTGACCCGACAGGTCAAGGGCGCTCGCGCGTACGACGCGGTCGTCGTGGACGCGCCGCCCACCGGCCGGATCGCCCGTTTCCTCTCGGTCACCAAGCACGTGGCGGGGCTGGCCAAGGGCGGTCCGATCAAGTCCCAGAGCGACGGGGTGATGGCGGTCCTGCGCTCTTCCCAGACCGCCATTCACATCGTCACCGTGCTCGAGGACATGCCGGTCCAGGAAACCGCGGATGCGATCGCCGAACTGCGCGGGATCGGTCTGCCAGTGGGTTCGATCATCATCAACATGGCCTCGCAGCCGCTGCTCCCGGTGGGCGCCATGGCCCGAGCGGCCGGCGGCCGACTCGACTCCGCGACGATCGCGGCCAGCCTGAAAGAGGCCGGGCTCGACGGCGAGTCGCTGGCTGGTCCGCTGCTGCTCGAGGCCGCGGAACACGCCCAGGGCTGGCGGGCCCAGCTCGCCTGCCGGGCCAGGCTCGAGGAGTTGGGCCGGTTGACCTACGAACTTCCCAAACTGACCGGACGCATCGACACCGGGTCGCTCTACGAGTTGGCCGACCAGCTCACCCAGGCCGGAGTCCGATGAGCGCCGGTAGGACTGCGACCGCTCGTACACCTGGTACCGGCCGTACGACGGGTACCGCCCGAACGACGGGCACGGCCCGTACGGGGGGTACGGCCGGTGCGTCGCCGACACTCGACCTGGCGGGCGTTCTCACCGACCCCACCACCCGGATCATCGTGTGCTGTGGAGCCGGCGGCGTCGGCAAGACCACCACCTCGGCCGCCCTTGCCCTGGCCGCTGCGGAGACCGGCCGTCAGGTCGTGGTGATGACCATCGACCCGGCGCGGCGCCTGGCTCAATCGCTGGGACTGAGGCAGCTCGACAACACTCCGCGCGACGTAGCCGCGGCGGCGGAATTCACCGGCGCCAGCGGCGGTCGACTGCAGGCGATGATGCTGGACATGAAGCGCACCTTCGACGAGATCGTCGAGGCGCATTCCGAACCGGCACGTGCCCGTCAAATCCTGGAAAATCCCTTTTACCAGGCGCTTTCGTCTTCATTCGCCGGTACGCAGGAGTACATGGCGATGGAGAAACTGGGCCAACTCCGCGAGAGCGGCAGGTGGGATCTCATCATCGTGGACACCCCACCGTCCCGCTCGGCTCTGGATTTCCTCGACGCTCCACACCGGATGAGCCGCTTTCTCGACGGAACCATGATCCGGTTGCTGTCCGCGCCGGCCCGCGCCGGCGGTCGGGCCTATCTCAAGGTCGTCGGTGCCGGTCTGGCCATCTTCGGCCGGATCATCGCCAAGATCCTCGGTGGCCAACTACTCCGGGACGTGTCGCACTTCGTCGGCGCTCTGGACACGATGTTCGGCGGTTTCCGGCAACGCGCCCAGGCGACCTATGACCTGTTGCGTCAACCCGGTACCGCGTTCCTGGTGGTGGCCACCCCCGAGCCGGATGCGCTTCGAGAGGCCTCCTACTTCGTGGACCGGTTGTCCAGTGACCAGATGCCGTTGGCCGGCTTGGTGCTCAACCGAGTCCACCCGAGCAGCGCCCCGAGCCTGTCGGCTGGGCGCGCCGAGGGGGCGGCGGAGACCCTCTCGTCGGTCGGCGGCCGGGACGCGGTGCTGGCCGCGTCGCTGCTGCAGGTACACGCCGAGCGGATGCGGACCAACGCCCACGAGCAGCGGCTGGCCCGCCAGTTCGCCAGCGCGCACCCCGAGGTGCCGGTTCGTTCGGTCCCCGCGTCAGCTCAGGACGTGTACGACCTGGACGCGCTTCGCGAGATCGGCGCCCACCTCACCGCTCCGATACCTTCGCGGGGCTCGACAAAGACACGCACGAGACGGGCATCTAACAGACCGCCTGCGTAAACTCCACCGCAATGTCGGAATCCACTCAGCGCCGCCTCGGCGCCGCAGGTCAAATGGTCCTGGCCATCGTGCTCTCCGGTGCGGTGGTGGCAGGGCTGTTGCTGCCATGGGTCGGTGGGCCCGGCCTGGCTGCGCGCAACGCCACCACGCTGCTTCAACAGGTCCCCGAGGAACTTGCCGACGAGCCCCTGGCCGGGATCACGACCGTTCTGGCCTCCGACGGCGTGACGCCGCTGACCTACTTCTACGACTTCTATCGCGTACCGGCCACCATCGAGGAAATCCCC
>JALZIL010000295.1 GCA_030860305.1 Actinomycetota bacterium | reverse complement strand
GCGAGAGGATCGAGTGGAGCCGCAGCCTTGCCGAGCGGGCGTCCATCCTCGACTCCACCAACCGTCCGATCTTTGCGCCGACTCCGGTGGTGGTCGTCGGTGTGGATCCCGGTCGGGTCACCGATCTCCCGGCTCTGGCCGCCACCCTCGCTGCCACGCTCGCTATTTCGGCTGAGGACATCGTGGCGAGCGTGTCGGCCTCGCAGCCCGGTCAGTTCGTCCCGATCCTCACCCTTCGCCGCCCGGACTACGACGCCGTACGGGCCGCGATCTTCGACCTGCCAGGGACCGTATTCCGGGACGAAAGCCGCCAGCTCGCCCCGACCGCGGGCTTCGCGCTTGGCATCCTCGGCCGGGTCGGCGAGGCGAGCGCCGAGGTGCTCGACGAAGCCGGGGCGGACTATGCAGCTGGCGATCAGCTCGGCACCTCTGGTCTGCAGCGGGCCTATCAGACCCAGCTGGCCGGCCGGCCCGGTCTCACTGTCGAGGCGGTGGGCTCGGACGGCGCCCGCCGAGAACTTCAGCGGATCGATCCGGAGCCCGGTACGCCGGTCCAGGTCACGCTCGACACCGCCATCCAGAGTGCCGCCGACGCGGCAGTGGCCACTCGGTCCGAACCGGCCCACATCGTCGTCGTACGGCCGGGCAGCGGCGAGATCCTCGCGGTCAGTTCCAATGCCTCGGCTAACCCGACCAACGCCCTGGTCGGTCAGTATCCGGCGGGGTCATCCTTCAAGATCATCAGTGCTGCGGCGTTGTTGGGCAGCGGAGTCGTCGCGCTGGATTCGCCCGTCGCCTGCCCGGGAACGGTAGCTGTCGGCGGCCGGGAGTTCGACAACGAGGACCAGTTCGACCTCGGGACCGTGCCGTTCCTGACGGCCTTTGCCGAGTCCTGCAACACCACGTTCAGCACCGCGGTGCAGCAGCTTCCGGCCGGAGCTCTCGAGGCGGCTGCAGGCAGCTTCGGCATCGGTGCCAGCTGGGACCTGCCGGTCGAGGTGTTCACCGGAGTGCTGCCGCCGCCGGCCGATGCCGTAGAGCTGTCGGCTGATGCGATCGGGCAGGGCAGGGTGTTGGTCAGCCCCTTTGCGATGGCCATTGCCGCAGCGACCGCCGCCTCCGGTGCCGTACCCGTCCCGTCCCTCGTCGCCGATGCCGCCGTCGCGGGTCAGGCACCGGCGGCCCCCGCCGCAGATGTGACCTCCGCCCTGCAGCAGCTGATGCGCCAGGTCGTGCTGACCGGCACCGGCCAGGCGCTGGCAGACCGCGGGGAGGTCTCCGGCAAGACCGGCACCGCCGAGTTCGGCACCGACGTACCTCCCCAGGCGCATGGCTGGTTCGTCGGTTTCCGGCCTGACCCCGCTGGTGGCCTCGCCTTCTCCGTTCTGGTCGAGAACGGCCGGTCTAGCGCAACCAGCGCGGTGCCACTGGCCGACACGTTCCTGGCCAACCTCAGCTGAGCGCCTGGCCTTTCGGTGCGCAACACTGGCCCGCGGGCAACGTCAGCTCTGTCGAAGCACGTGACAACTGGTTACCCAGGCTAAAGAGATGCGACAACCGGTTGTACCCTGGGAGCATTCCCTGCTCGGATCGGAGTCGCTGTGCCACGCCCGCATGACCGCGTACTCAGACGCGGCTTCAGGCTCATCGGCCAGGCCATCCGAACCCAGCCCAAAATATTCACTGCCGCCCTCGTCGGGAGCGCACTGTTCGGAGCCATGAGCGTGGGCTCGGCCTACGTCATGGGGGAGGTCACCGGCCGGGTGATCCTGCCTGCCTTCTCCGAGAAGCGCGTCATCACCGGAGCACTCGTTCTTGCCGCTCTGGCCATTCTCGGCGTCGCGATCCTCAAGATCATCGGGATCATCGGACGACGGCTGTTCGCCGGAATCATGCAATACCGGCTGCAGGCCGACTACCGCCGGCAGGTCACCCGGCAGTATCTCCGGCTGCCGTTGTCCTGGCACCAGCAGCACCCGACCGGCCAGTTGCTGTCCAACGCCAACAGTGACGTCGAGGCGGCCTGGTTCTTCGTCGCCCCACTTCCCTTTGCCTGTGGTGCCCTCCTGATGCTGGGAATCACGATAGTCGCGCTCTTCTTGACCGATCCGGTTCTGGCGATCGTCGGCGGTGTGGTCATTCCGTTGGTGTTCGCTGTCAACATCGTCTACTCGCGGGTGATGTCCCCCCGGATCAGCCGAGCCCAGCAATTGCGTGCCGAAGTCAGCGAGATCGCCCACGAGAGCTTCGACGCGGCACTTGTGGTGAAGACCCTCGGTCGGGAGCAACGCGAGATCGACAGGTTCGCCGAGCGCACCGCCATCCTCAGGGACTGCCTGATCTCCGTCGGACGCGTCCGGGGCCTGTTCGATCCGATCATGGAGTCGCTCCCCACCCTGGCCACGCTGGCCGTGTTGACCCTCGGGGTCGGCCGGGTCGCCTCCGGGGACACCGCGACCGAGGATCTGGTCTTCATCGCCTACCTGTTCACCGTCCTCGCGCTTCCGATTCGAGCCCTGGGCTGGGTGCTGGGTGAACTCCCGCGCGCTGTCGCCGGCAACGACCGGGTGACCGACGTGCTCAAGGCGACCGGGGAGACCGCGTACGGCACCCAGGACTTGTCCGGGGCAGCGGGTCCGGCCCAGCTCAGTACCGACAACGTTTCCTTCGCCTACGCCGGGGAGCCGAGTCCCAACTTGGAGCGGATCACGCTGGACGTTCCAGCGGGCCGATCGATCGCCATCGTCGGACCCACCGGGTCAGGTAAGTCCACCCTGGCCAACGTCCTGGTTCGCCTGGTCGATTCGGACAGCGGAGAGGTGCTGGTCGACGGCATCGACGTGCGTGAACTGCGACAGGGCGTGCTGACCAACGCTGCGGCCCTGGTCACCCAGTCCACGTTCCTGTTCGACGACACGGTTGTCGGCAACGTAACTCTGGGCGCCGACTACGAAACGGAAAAAGTCTGGGCGGCCCTGCGATTGGCCGCAGCGGACCACTTCGTCGCGGCGCTGCCCGACGGGGCGGACACCGAAGTCGGCGAGCGAGGCGCCACCCTTTCCGGTGGGCAACGGCAGCGAATTGCCTTGGCCCGCGCGCTTGTCCGACGTCCTCGGCTGCTCGTGATGGACGATTCCACGAGCAGCGTGGACCCGTCCGTCGAGGCGAGGATTCTGTCCGGACTGCGAACTGCGGGCTGGCCGGCGACTGTCGTGGTGATCGCCTATCGCAAGGCGACCATCACCCTGGCTGACGAAGTGGTCTTTCTCGCCGACGGACAGATCGTGGCTCGCGGCAGTCACGAGCAGTTGCAGGACACCGTGCCCGGCTATGCGGCGCTGGTCCAGGCCTACGAGACGGTGGGTGTCTGACGTGCCAAGTGCCCTGTCGACCGACGACGCACTCTTCGCCGCGGAGGAGTCATGAGCACGGAGGAGGGCGACGAACTCGCCGAAGCCGGGCTGCTGACCACAGCGGCACAACACCGCGCGGACGGGGCGATCAAGACCCTGGTCCGGGGCGCCCGCATGCTGCCCGAACTGCGGCGCGGTCTGCCGGTCACCGTCGGCCTCGCCCTGCTGGCGACCAGCGGGCGGGTGGTGGTGCCGGTCGCCATCCAGCAGTCCATCGACCGCGGCCTGACCACCCAGGGCGGGGCCGACTCCGGGTTCGTCCGGACGGCCGTCCTGATCTGCCTCGGCGTGGTAGTCCTCACCGGGATCGCGGCCTACTTCCTCAACTATCGTGTGTTCCGGACCACCGAGGGCGCCTTGGCGACCCTGCGGGTGCGTGCCTTCGGCCATGTCCACAACCTCTCGATGCTGCACCAGCAGACCCAACGCCGGGGCACGCTGGTCTCCCGGGTGACCAGCGACGTCGACCAGATGTCGGTGTTCATGCAGTGGGGCGGCATCCTCGGGGTGGTCAGCCTCGGCCAGATCGTGATCGCGACCGTCGTGATGGCCGTCTACTCCTGGCAGTTGACCCTGCTGGTCTATCTCTGTTTCTTCCCGCTGGCTCTAGCCGTGCGATTCTTCCAACGCCGGTTGTCGGTGGCCTACGGAACGGTCCGGCAGCGAGTCGGGGAGTTGCTGGGCGCGGTCAGCGAGTCAGTCGTCGGAGCGGTGACCGTCCGCGCGTACGGCGTCGGGGACCGTACGGCAACCCGCGTGGACAAGGCGATTGATGCCCACTACCGCTCGGCGGTGAAGGCGCAGTCGTTGGTGGCCGGCTTCTTCTCCGCCGTCGAGTTCGCCGCCGCCGTGGCCACCGCCGGGGTGGTCATCGTCGGGGTCATGTTGGGCGTGTCAGGCGACCTAAGCGCCGGAACGGTGGTCGCCTTTCTCTTCCTCGTCACCCTGTTCCTGACCCCGTTGGCCACGGCCAGCGAGGTACTGAACGAGGCCCAGAACGCGCTGGCCAGCTTCCGGCGGGTGCTCGACATCCTCGACACCGAGCCCGATGTCGCCGATCCGGCCCATGGTGTGGACCTCCCGGCCGGCTCGCTGTCGGTGGACTTCGACCACGTCCACTTCGCCTACGGCGACGGTCCGGAGGTGCTGACCGACGTCCACCTCGACATCGAGCCGGGTCGGCGGGTGGCCGTCGTGGGACAGACCGGTTCCGGGAAGACGACGATCGCCAAGCTGCTCACCCGGCTGATGGATCCCAAGACCGGCACGGTCCGAGTCGGCGGTATTCGGTTGGATGCCGTGCGGTTCGCCTCGCTGCGCGATCGGGTGGTCATGGTTCCGCAGGACGGGTTCCTGTTCGACGCGACGATCGCCGACAACGTCCGGTACGGGCGCCCTGACCGTACGGATGCACAAACCGAGCAGGCATTTTTCGACCTGGGCCTGGCCGACTGGCTGGCCGGTATGCCCCGCGGCGTCTCGACCCGCGTCGGGCAGCGCGGAGAGTCCCTGTCGGTCGGTGAGCGGCAGTTGGTCGCGATCGCCCGCGCTTACGTCGCGGACCCCGATCTGCTGGTGCTCGACGAGGCGACCTCCGCGGTCGATCCGGCCACCGAACGGCGATTGACCACGGCGTTGGACACCCTGACCCGTGGCCGGACCACCGTGACGATCGCGCACCGCTTGTCTTCGGCGGAGCGTGCCGACGAGGTGATCGTCGTCGACGGCGGTCGGATTGCCCAGCGAGGTCACCATGCAGCCCTCGTCGGAGTGGATGGTCCGTACGCCGCATTGCACGCGTCCTGGCGGCGTACGGCCGGTCGCGACGCCGATCCGGAACCACGGCCGCGCGAGAGGCGTCTGAACGTCGGGAGCCCCTAGGCTCGACCGGCGATCAGCGAGGTCACCAACCTGCATGCGGCCGCTCCGGTCAGTCGGCAGGAGAGGATCTACAGTGCGCCACGATGGCTGCGTGAGAGGGAAACAGTGAGTCAGACCGACGAGAACGACAGCAACCGACCCAACCACACCGTGCCGAACCACCCCGAGGCCAACGCCACAGGACAGCATTCAGGCACAGGCCGGCCCCCGGGGTCGGAGGACTTCGGGTCGCCCTACAGCGGACCCCCACACACCCGGGCCTTCGCGACGCAGCCGGGGCAGGCAACCGGTTACGGATACGGCGAACCGACCGGATACGCGGGGCCCTCCGGCTACCAAGCTCCCGGCTACGGTCAGGGCATCCCACCGCCCGGCTACGGTCCAGGCCCCGGCCAGGTGCCTAACCCGGGATTACAAGCGCCCTACGGCTATCCGCACTACGGCTACCCGATGCAGCGCGGGCCGGTCCGCCCCGGCGGTGCCACGGCCGCAGCCGTGTTGATGTTCATCCAGGCCGCCGTGGTCCTGATCTCGACGTTCTACGTCCTGTTCTTCGCGAGCCTGGCCGGCGGTGCCAGCGCCGCTGGAGTGTCGGAGGCCGATTCGTATGAGACCGAGTTCACGATCATCGGCATCCTGCAACTCGTCTCGGTCGGCCTGCTGATCTTCGGCGGCGTGCAGTTGCTCAGCGGGAGCCGCAACGGACGCGTACTCACTATCGTGGCCTGCGGGGTCCAGTTGGCCTTCGTCGTGTACTGGATGATCCGGATCGGCTCGCTCCCGG
>JALZIL010000374.1 GCA_030860305.1 Actinomycetota bacterium | reverse complement strand
CCCTCGAAGAGGGGATGATCACCTTGCGCAACGACGGGCTGGGCAAGGTCAAGGCCGGCCACACCTCGATGGAGGAGATCCTGCGCGTCGTCGTCTGACCGGCGCGCGGCCCTCAAGGGGCTGCTCCAGATGGCCGATGCCTGCGGGGATATGCACAGCACCGGACGCCCCGGTGCCGAGGAGGGACAGCACGTGGACGCGCAGACTCCCGTACCTGCCGGCATGGAGGGGTACTTCGGCTCGAGCCCTGCCCCCAGCCCCCTCGACCCGGAATGGACTCCGGCGCCACCGCTGCCGGCCGGGTCGCCGTTGGACGTCAGCAGTGCGTCGACGATGTCGTTCGCTGCGCCCGCGCCGGCGTATGTGCCGGCGCCGACACCTGCAGTTCCGGCGGACCTGCCCAGCGCCGCACCTGCCTATGCACCCGCACCTGCACCTTCCTATGCACCCGCGCCGACCGCTGCGCCGGCGTACATCCCCCCGGCGCCGACGCCCGTGCCGCAGCCGACGGGATCGGTCTACGTCACACCGGTCCCCGTGGCGCATGCGCCGGCGCCGGCGCCGACCTACGCTGCGCCGGCCTACGCTGCACCAGCACCAGCGGTGCTCGTCGCGGCCCCTTCGCCGGCCGTGGCGCCGGCGGCGCCGCTCGTACCAGCTCAGCCGTCGCCCGCGACGACTGAGCCGGCGGAGGCGGCCGTACGGATCGGGGCCGAGGACACGACCGAGGATGCGGCGTTCCTGTCCAACCTTCTGCTGTACGTCCTTGATCACAAGTCCTCCGACCTGCACCTGACGGTCGGCGCGCGCCCCACGGTGCGCCAGAACGGCCACCTCGCGCCGTTGGAGGACTTCCCGGTTCTCACCCCGCAGGTCATCCAGAAGACGATGTACGCGATCATGTCGCAGAAGCAGCGGGAGAAGTTCGAGGAGGGGCTCGAGCTCGACTTCGCCTACTCGCTGCCCGGCAAGGCCCGGTTCCGGGTCAACCTCTACAAGCAGCGTGACTCGGTCGGCGCCGCCTTCCGCCTCATCCCCTACGAGATCAAGAAGCTCGAGGATCTCGGCGTCCCGCCGGCCGTCGCCAACTTCGCGATGCTGCCGCGCGGTTTCGTCCTCGTCACCGGGCCGACCGGCTCGGGCAAGTCGACGACGCTCGCCTCGGTCGTCGACCTGGCGAACCGCAACCGGCGCGACCACATCATGACCGTCGAGGACCCGATCGAGTTCCTGCACACGCACAAGGGGTGTCTGGTCAACCAGCGTGAGGTCGGAGAGGACACCTGGTCGTTCAAGAACGCCCTCAAGCACGTGCTGCGCCAGGACCCGGACATCATCCTCGTCGGTGAGATGCGTGACCTCGAGACGATCGAGATCGCCCTGACCGCAGCCGAAACCGGTCACCTCGTGATGGCGACGCTGCACACCCAGGACGCCGCGCAGACGATCGACCGCGTCATCGACGTCTTCCCGCCATCGCAGCAACAGCAGGTGCGGGTCATGCTCTCGGGCGCGCTGCAGGGCGTCGTGTGCCAGCAGCTGGTGAAGACGGCCGACGGCAAGGGCCGCGTCGTCGCCGCCGAGGTCATGGTCGCGACACCGGCCATCCGCAACCTGATCCGCGAGGGCAAGACCCACCAGATCTACTCGGCGCTGCAGGCCGGCGCCAAGCACGGGATGTCAACCATGGACAGCAACCTTGCCTCCCTGGTGAAGGTCGGCAAGATCACCTACGACGCGGCGCTCGAGAAGTGCCACCACGTCGAGGACTTCAATCGGCTCTGCGGCCGGGTGTGAGAGGCGACTGACTGATGGCTACCGCGACGTTCGAGTACAAGGTCCGGGACAGGGCCGGCAAGATCAAGACCGGCAAGCTGGACGCGGAGACGCAGGCCCAGGTCGCGAACAAGCTCAAGGCCATGGGCTACGCACCGGTCAGCATCACCCAGTCCAACGCCGGTCTCAAGAAGGAACTGTCGATTCCCGGGTTCGGGAAGAAGAAGGTCAAACTGCGTGACCTGGCCATCTTCTCGCGCCAGTTCGCCACCATGATCAACTCGGGGCTGTCGCTGCTGAGGTCCCTCAGCATCCTGACCGAGCAGACCGAGAGCAAGGAGCTGGGTCGGATCCTCGGCCAGGTCCGCGACGACATCGAGCAGGGCAGCTCGCTTTCGGCCTCGATGTCCAAGCACCCGGCAGTCTTCCCGCCCTTGATGGTGAACATGACCAAAGCGGGGGAGGTCGGCGGCTTCCTCGACATGGTTCTGCTGCAGATCGCGGAGAACTACGAGGCCGAGGTGAAGCTCAAGGGCAAGGTCAAAGCCGCTATGACGTACCCGGTCGTGGTGTTCGTCATCGCCATCCTCGCGGTCATTGGCATGCTCCTGTTCATCGTTCCCGTGTTCGTCGGGCTCTTCGCCGGCTTCGACGCCCAGCTCCCGGCTCCGACGCGATTCCTCGTGTTCCTGTCCGGGCTCATGAAGTTCATGGCCCCGCTGGGGGCTGTTGCCATGGTTGTCTTTTTCGTGACCTGGCCGAAGGTCAAGCTGAAGCCGCAAGTGCGCAACGTGCTGGACCCGCTCAAGCTGAAGCTGCCGGTCTTCGGCCTGCTCTTCCAGAAGATCGCCTTGGCCCGTTTTGCTCGCAATCTCGGAACCATGATGAAGAGCGGCGTGCCGATCCTGCAGAGCCTGGACATCGTTGCCTCCACGACAGGCAACGTCGTCCTCGAGCGCGCCATTCGCGATGTCCAGGAGAGCGTACGGACAGGTGAGGCCCTGGCCCAGCCGCTGACCAACCACCCGGTCTTCCCACCCATGGTGGTGCAGATGATGGCGGTCGGTGAGGACACCGGCGCGCTCGACACGATGCTGCACAAGATCGCTGAGTTCTACGACCAGGAGGTCGAGGCAACCACGGAGGCGCTGACCGCACTCATCGAGCCGATCATGATCGTCGTCATCGGCGCCATCATCGGTGCCATGATCGTGGCGCTCTACATGCCGATCTTCACGCTCATGAACGTCATCACGTAAAGCCCGCCGGTTAGGCCCCGCCGGGATCTCCGGCGGGGCCCTTCGCGTCCACGTTCGAGTGAATATGCCCGGCAGGCGGATCCCGCTCTCAAGGAAGCCATGACGGCGTCCGAAGCAGTAGTTGTCATCGAGCCGCAAGGCCAAGCAAGGGCACACCCGCCGTGAGGTGGGGTCGCAAAGCCAAGGGGCCCGCTCCCGCGGGCACGCCTGGCTGCCTCGGCCGGCACCTCCTCGGAGGAGCCGCGCGAGGGATCGCACTACCGCGCGGCTCACCACATCCCGTCCTGGAGGACACACCATGCTCGCTCGGCTCCGCAAGTCCGCTGAGAACAAGGACAGCGGCTTCACCCTCATTGAGCTCCTCGTCGTCATGATCATCATCGGCATCCTCGCTGCCATCGCCATCCCGGTCTTCCTCAACCAGCGCGCCAAGGCGCAGGACAGCGCGGCCAAGGCCGACGTCTCCACCGTAGGCAAGGAGATTGCGACCTACTGGGTAGACGGAACTGTTGTGCCCGGCGCCACCGCGATCTCCATCGTTGGCGGCCGGTATGTGCTGAATGTCGCCGCAGGTTTGAGTCCGGTCCAGGAAGCCATTGTCGCCCAGGACCTGGGCAAGGCCAGCGCCAATGTCACGCTCCTCAACCAGTTCTACGCCAGCAGCACGTCCTGGTGCGTCACGGTCCAGAACCCGAACGGTGACAAGGCTAAGGCTCCGGGCGGCTTCAAGTACTCCGCCGCAGGTGGCCTGGCCCAGGGTGTCTGCACGGCCGCCACCGGCTGAGCCTGAGCGCACACAAGGGGCGGTCGCGTTCGCGCGACCGCCCCTTGCGCTGAGCGGTGACGAGTAGGTCAGTCATGCCGGTTGGCTTGATACCTGCTCGCCGAAGGTCCCAATGCCTGCCAATTCAAGGGGCGACGTGTCGCTGTCGAGGACTGCAAAGAGTGAGAGTCCAACGAGCCAGGGAAGATCGGTCATTATGCCTTTCAGGTTCAGTCACGAGGCGGGTGCTCGTGGCGAAGACGCAGGCCTCACCCTCATCGAGCTCGTCGTCGTCATGAGCATCCTCGGGACCGTTCTGTCGATGGGCACTTTCGGGTTCACCAACTGGAAGAACACCGCCCAGCAGCAGGGCACCGGGGACGAGCTCGTCAGCGCGCTGCGCAACGCATCCACCCGGGCCATCTCCGAGGGCCGGACGTACTGCGTGGCCATCGCCGCAGATGGCCGGTCCCACACCTCGTGGCGAACCGCCTGCGACACAGCCGCCCCCCCCGTCGGTCCGGCCCAGCGCGTACAGGGAAACGACGTCACCCTGGTTGCGACAGTGCCCTTTCCGGCGACGGCCTCGCTCCCCAGCCCGACACCGGCCTGCCCGGCCGGAAACAAGTGCCTGTACTTCTACCCGCGAGGAACGGCCGTCCCCGCCCAGATCGTCGTGTCCAGCACTGCCCGGGCCAAGACCTATACCGTTCGCGTGGAAGGACTGACTGCCCGTGTCTACCAGTAGCCGTCGGCGCCGTAGCTTCGAGGACGGCGGCTTCAGCCTCATCGAGATCGTCGTGGCGATGGGCCTTCTCATGGTCGTCTTGACCGCGTCGCTACCGATGCTGCTGTCGATGTTGCGCTCCACTGTCACCACGAAGATGAACACGCAGGGCAAGAACCTCGCGCAGGAGCGGCTGGAGCAGCTGCGGGACCTGCGCTTCCACGTCGATCGTCAGAACGGCCCGTTCCTCGACCTGCTCGACCTGTACTTCACCAACGCGAAGTCGTCAGGTACGCCCACCTCGATCGTGTCCGGGGCGGGAACGCTCACCGGCCGCTACCTCGCCTCCGGCACCAGCAACGGCATCGCGGCCCCGCTCTACGAGGTCAGCACGGGGAGCCTGCCCGGGGCCGGCCAGTACTCGCAGGTCGTCCTCGCGCAGTTCCTCGGGGTCAACGGTGCCGTGCTGCCGGCGAGCCAGTACCAGGATCTGTATGACAGCCAGCTCGTCGGCCGTGACGCTTCCCCCTCGCTCGTGGTCCGCTTCACCGTCGTCACCTCCTGGGTGCAGGCAGGGACGCCGAAGAGCTACCGCACCACCACCGTGATCACGGAAGGGAGCCCGGAGACCCCTGGGATCCAGACCCAAGCGAAGGCGGTTGCGGTCAGCCTGAGCTCCACTGCGGCCGACGCCACCACCCTGCAGCTGCAGGCAGGTTTGACAACCCTGGACGGCGCACAGTCCAGCGGCTCCTCCGTCGCCGGCTACATCACCGGGGCGCTGGCGACGCGTACCGGAGAGGCGGTGAGAGCGGGGGAGGTCGGACAGTTCTCCCTGCCCACCCAGTCGGCGACGACAACGGGTTCCGGCGGAGCCCAGGGCGGTGGCGATTGTTCCTGGTTCGGCTTCGGCCCCAACGCCGTCACGAACGCCACGGCTGATGTCTCCTCAGGACTTCCGAAGGCGCCGGCCGATGTGGACACCAGCACCCCACCGAGAGTATCGACCGGTGCGATCAAGCAGGGAACGAGCAACACCTGCGGGATGTTGAGCTTCGACAACCTGGTCGGGGGTGGCGCCGGACGGCCGACTACGGACGCTCTGGGCTTCCAGATGGGAGCGGCGCCGTACGTCCGGGTCCCGGACACCAGCTCGTCGGCGATCGGCATCTCCGGCTCCGGGTATGTCACCGCCTCTGCCCTCACCGCGTCCCCGCGCCAGGCGAAGGCCGGCGGTCGTGTGTCGCAGAGCCAGCCGGTCGTGCTGTTCCCGAACAATCCCGAGTCGGGCGGTATGGGTCTGGTGTCGGCCAAGGTGACCGGCTCGGTCGACTGCGTCTCGGGCACAGCGGGGGTAACTGGAACAGTCCTCGGGACGTACACGCTGGAGTTGGGCTGGTGGGGAAAGGGCTCAGCCGACAGCGTGGCCAGGTGGCACACCGCGACCTGGACCTACAACAGCGGTGCGTCCACGCCCCTCACTGTCAGCGGTGACGTCTGGGAGCCCGACACCACCGTCCTGGGCAACGGCAGCACGCTGGGTCAGCTGGTCGCAGCGACGGTTCCGAGCGCGACGTCGGGCCGGGTGACTGCTGGTGCTGGTACCGGGGTACGCGGCTTCGCGAACGGCATCCTCACGCTGACCACCGCGCCGACCTTGACCAACGAGAATGTGGCATCAGGCGTGGGCCACTCCGCCATCAAGGTCCAGCTCGGCGAGCTCAGCTGCGTCGCGGACGACCAGCGATGACGGCCCGGGTGTGCGGCCGGGAACAGCGACAGGACGGCATGACGCTGATCGAGATGGCGGTCGCGTGCAGCGTTGCCATGGTCCTGATCGTCGTGTCGCTCACGGTCGTGACCAACAGCTCGAAAGCCGTGGCCACGACGAAGCAGCTGCAGAACCTCAACGAAGAAGCTCGGCAGGCGCTCAACCGGATGGCGCGCGACATCAGGCAGTCAAAGAAGATCGTGACTGCCGTCAACCCCGACGGTCCGCTGTTCTCGTCCACGGGCCTGGTGGCAGTGCGGTTCCAGGCGGACTTCGACGGTGACGGGTGCATCGGCGGCGCCGTCGTTGCCGGTGGCCCGGCTACGTGTCTGTCCTACAGCGCAGGCAACCCGGAGGACCTCACCTACTGCTTCCAGCCCGGCCTGGCCCAGCTGTTCGTCATCGACAACCAGGCCGCGGGCGTCACCCCGGTCGCAGCCGGCACGACCAGCTGCTCCGGCGGTCAGCCGCTGCTGGCAGGCAACGTGTCCAGCTTCACGATCGAGTACCGGAGCAACCGCTACCGCTACGACCTCGCACCCAGCGATGGCGTCACGACATGGCGCGAGGTCGACGCGGCCACCCCACCGGTCGGGAACAGCAACGGTTTGCTGGACGTCGAGCTCGCCAACGTCGGCGCCGTCGTACTCAACGTGACCATGTCGCAGGGCGGTCGCAGCCAGGTCTACCGGACGCAGGTCGATCTCCGAAACACTTCCAAGTGAGGCAGCACATGCGCATCCCCCGGCTCGGCAGCCGCCTGCACACTTCCGACGCCGGCATCGGTATCGTCACGGTGGTCTTCGTCATGGCCGTCGTGTCGGCCTTGAGCCTCACAGCGGCGAAGCTGACCATCAACAACCTGTCCAACACCTCGCGCGACCGCCAGGCCCTGGCCGCCCTGGCAACGTCGGAAGCCGGTGTTTCACAAGGGATCTCCTACCTCAGAAGCGGCAACCTCGGGTCGTTGACCTGTCAGGAGCCGGCCCCTGGAGCTGCCCCAGGGCCGAGCTGTCAAGGCAGTGCGGAGAGCTGGATCAGCGCTGTCAACCCCAAGCAGATCCGGCTCGACGGCAGCGCCGGCGCGTGCCTCACCCAACTGGACTGCTCGAAGATCTGGATCGGAACGGTGAAGCCCTATGCCGCGAACTGCCCCGAACGGCGAGCCATCCCACCGCGGGCCTGCACGGGCGTCTACCGGATCCACACGACTGGGCTGTCCGGCAACGGTCCCTCGGCTCGTCAGCTCGCCGTGGACGTCGAGGCAGCGCCCTACCCCTTCCCGATCGGCGTCTTTACCGAGGCGCTGTCCGGAAGTGGCAACGTGGGTATCCACAAGATGAGCGTCTTCAGCAACGGCTGCATCAAGAACCGCCAGCGTGACGATGCTGGAGGTAGCGGCTTCACCTTCGACTGGGACAGCGCCAACGCCCGACCTGTGCTGGACGTGGTGTACGACCAGCCCGCGACGGCGCACACCACGGACCTGACGACGACCAGCAACACGGTCTGCGGGGACGGTAGCGGCGGGGAGCGCATCCACAAACCAGGCAGCCCCGCCTGCAACCTCAACTTCAAGTACGACCAGACAGGCCTCGGTGCCCCGCTGGCCGCAGGCGATGGCTGCTACGGGGCCTATGTACGCGCGGACGGCTCGGTGTATCCCACCTCGTCCTACTTCGGCGGGAACGAACTTGCGAACTACGGCTATCGCCCCCGTGGACTGACCGACGCGCAGTACGACGCCATGCGTGCACAAGCGCAGGCGCAGGGCACCTACAACATCGCCACCGGAAACGTCGGCAGCGCTCTGACGTCGCTCGCGGCCTCCGGGGTCATCTCGCCGGTCCTCTACTGGGACAACGGCTCGGTCGATCTCAACCTCTCGACCATCCCCGACGCTTACAAGCGGGCCATCAACAACGACCTACCCAGCTGCGGGACGCGGAGTCTGACCATCGTCGTCTCCGGCCCCGGCAACAACTTCAAGTACAGCAGCGGCAACACCTCGCCGTACATCGTCGCCTCGATGTTCGTGCCCGACGGCACGCTCACCGGCTCGAGCGGCAGCAACACCATCGGCACGGTTTTTGCGAAGGTGATCGACCTCAGCGGAAATCCAGACTTCTACATGGACCAGTGCTTCGCAGCCAATCCGCCAGGGGGGACCCTGGACGTCGAGGTCATCAACTGGCGCGAGGACGACGGCAAGGACGTCAGCTAGCTCTAGGCTCTGTCGGTGCTCGTCATCGTTTGCGCCCTGCTCGGGCTCGCCATCGGCTCCTTCCTCAACGTCGTCATCCACCGGGTGCCGAAAGGCGAGTCGGTGGTACGACCGCCGTCGGCGTGCCCGGGCTGCCAGGCGCCCATCCGGCCGAGGGACAACGTTCCCGTCGCTGGCTGGGTTCTGCTCAAGGGCAAGTGCCGGGACTGCAGCGCCGAGATCAGCCCCCGCTACCCGGCCGTTGAGCTGGGCACGGGCTTGCTGTTCGCCGTGATGGCGCTGAAGTTCGGGCTCGACCCGGTGCTGCCGGCTTACCTCTACCTCGCCGCCGTGGGGATCGCCCTCGGCGTCATCGATCTGGACTGCAAGCGGCTGCCCGACAAGCTGACGCTGCCCAGCTATCCGGTGGCCGCCGCGCTGCTCGGGATCGCCGCCCTGGCGGGTAGCGACTCCGGTGACCCACTACGCGCCCTCATCGGCGGCGCCGCGATGTACGCCATCTACTTCGCGCTCTGCTTCGCCTACCCCGCCGGCATGGGCTTCGGCGACGTCAAGCTCGCCGGCGTGCTCGGCGCCTACACCGCCTGGATCGGCTGGGGGGCCTGGGCGGTCGGGCTCTTCCTCGGCTTCTTCCTGGGCGGCATTTTCGGCATCCTTGTGATCGCGGTGCGCAGGGGCGGCCGCAAGACCGCCTTGCCGTTCGGGCCCTTCATGCTGCTCGGCGTGCTGGTCGCCATCCTCGCCGGCGAGCAGATCGCGCGGGCCTACCTCGGCACCACCGGCCTCTGAGGCGCACGCCTACTTCACGGTGATCTTCCTCTTGTTGGGATCGCCACGCTCAACCGGCCCCGACAGGGCGAAGATCATCGCGGAGAGCGGTGCGGGGAGCGGGAGCAGGAGCGGCGGGGAGCGGGAGCGGGCGCCATGGCGGTGAAGCTGCCTTCCGGTCCCTCCGGGCCGCGAGCGTCGGCGGTGGCTGGAGCTTCGGTGGGTGAAGGGTGTCCGGCCCGAAACGCAGGTGAGGTCGCGACCGACCTGCTGCAATGGCCAGGGCCCGCCGCAGCACGGCCAATCGAGCGGCTCCGCTCGTCTTGTAGTAGTCGTCGGCCGTGAAACGGCGCACCTCCACCGACAGGTCGTTGATGTCAGCCTGCCGCCTGCGGTCACCCGCGAACTTCTCCCGCTTCAGCCGCTCCTCGCGTCCGTCGTACTCCACGACGGGCGGGCGGGCGGCCGGGGGGTAGGCGAGCGGGCAGCCCGGGAGGGTGGGGACAGGCGGGCAGCCGGGGAGGGTGTGGGCAGGCGGGCGGTCGGGAGACCGGTGAGCGAGGTCGACCACGTACCTGACCGTGCCGCTCCGCGGACGTTCCCGGAAGCGCCGTTGCCAGATCTGTGGATGAGGCCGGATTGGGG
>JALZIL010000245.1 GCA_030860305.1 Actinomycetota bacterium | reverse complement strand
CACGTTGCGGAGGGTGCCTAAGCCGGTCGTCGAGGTCATCTCTGCAGGATGTCAGCCCGATCTGCGCCATGACACCCCTGAACGCGACGTCTCGATGGACTCAAGGACCCCTTCTGCCAATAGGTTCAGCACAAGGGGTCCTTGAGTCAATGCGAACGGGGGCTCGGTGGGAGGTCCAGGGCCGGGTTGCGGTCGAAGAAGCCAACCGGTTTGAGCTGGAAGGACACGATGTCGGCGGGCATCACCGGCCAGTCTTCGGGCCGGGTGATGTGGTGCAGGCCGAAGACGTACCAGAGCACCACGTCGGTGTCCTCGATCGACCGATCCGCCTCGATCCAGGCCGGCAGCCCCTGATCGCCGGAGCTCTGAATACAGAACTCCCCCGCCGGCCAGCGCTGCTCCTCGTCGAAGGCGGTGACCCACAGGGTGTGCGCGATGACGCCGGCCCGCCCGAGCATCGGCGAGTTCGGGTCGAACATGGCCGGGAAGGCGCCGCCCGGGACCAGCTTGTAGCCGGGGTGGCCGCCGAGCCGGGTCGACCGGCCGCGGTTGACCACCTTCCAAGACCGCTGGCTGGCCCAGTCGTAGTCCTGTTTGCCCTCGGATTCGGTACGCAGCGGAGTCCGCTTCTCGACCAGCGCCAGCCCGTACGGGTTGTCCGCCGAGATCGGCAGCGCCTCGGTGTGGCACTCGAGCACGGTGTTGTTCGGGCCGTCAACCTCCATGTCGAGCCGGGCGACGATGAAGTGCTGGTGGAACGGGGCATACGTCCGCTCGTCCACAACAGCGCCGGTATCCGGTACATCCTCGGCGGATGCGACAGCAGTGGTGACCATGATCCCGGTCGCGCGGACCTCGCACTCGATCGTGGCGTCCTGATAGAAGCGCCAATAGACGAGGTACTCGTAGTTGGCCACCGTGGCGTGGAAGGAGACGACCAGCCGCCGCGACCGCCGAACCTCCGCGCCGGCCCGCTCGTCGACGTGCTTCCACAGGACCGCGTCGTCCTCCTCGTGCACACAGATCGCGTTCGGGATCTCGTACGGCTCGCCGCGGCTGTCGTGCAACACCGCGTCGAGATAGGTGATCTCACCGAGGCAATCGCAGCCGAGTTCCAGCGACTGGGTCATGAAGCCCAGGCCCCACTCGCCGATGTCGAAGGCCGTCCGCCGATAGTGGTCCTCGCTGGGGTCGCGGTACGGGACGATCATCTCGGCGAACGACAGCCGGTGTGCCACTGACCGTTCCACGTCGTCGTCGTCATAGGCGACCCGGTGGATCACCAGGCCTTCGCGGTAGTTGAAGCCCATCCGCATGGACCACTTCTGCCAGCGGACCTCGTTGCCCTCGACGGTCAGCGAGGCGCCTTCCGGCTGATGCACCATCAGCGGTTTGATGTCAGTCCGCTGCACCAGACCGAGGACGAGAGAAGGGACGTACTCGCCCATCACATCGGGGCGATCGACCGAGAACGAGTCCTCTATCCGCAGCACCTCCATGGTGTTCATGTCGAGGATGACGTGCAGGCCGTTGACCGGATGGGCGTACGGGTTGCCCGTTTCGCTGCCCCGCAGCCAGGTGTCGGTCCAGCCCAACCGGCGGCCCGGGTACTCCTCCGGGATCAGTGAATGCGCATAGGTCCAAGTGTCGATCAGAACGTTGTCTAGATCGGTGATGCCGCGTTTGGCGAGGGCGGCAACAACTTCCCCATCCTCGAGGCAAGCGTGCCCGGCTTCGTGCCATTCGTCGATCGTCATGTTCGGCTGCTCACCCGGCACGTCGTCCCAGGCCAGGACGGTGTCGTCGGTGAGCGAGACCAGCGCCTTGTAGGTCACCTGCTCCACCCGACTCCAGCAGACGACTCGCGCTTCCCGCGGCGGCGACGGCGCAGCGGGGTCGAATGTCCGGACGGCGTCCTTGCTCGGCTCCTTGAGTTCGATCGAGGCGAAGCGCCACGCCTCGTCCACGCCGCGGTCGCGGCGCAGCACCGCCACGGCCAGCCGGATCTCGCCGGCGGACAGCGGGTCGAGTGGGTGCGCGGTCATGCTCTGCGTCCTTCCAGGAGTGGTTCGCCCGGATTCCAAGCGGTCCCGTCTCGCACATCCCGCGGCTTACGCGCCAATGCCGAGAGTGCCTCCAGCACAACCCGATTGGCCAATGCGGCGGTGATGTCGGAATGGTCGTAAGGCGGGCTGACCTCCACCACATCGATGCCCACGATCGGTACTGACAGGCAGAGTCGCCGTACGGCGTCGAGCAGTTCACGCGCGGTGAGCCCACCCGGCTCGGGGGTGCCGGTGCCTGGGGCATGTGCCGGATCGCAGACATCGATGTCGACGGAGAGGAAGACGCCGGTACATCCGTCCACGGCAATCGCGGAGGCCTCGGTCAGGCACTCGTCCAGTCCGCGGTGCACGATCTCGGTCATCTCGTACGACCGCAGGCCCTGCTCGGCCATCCAGTCCAGGGTCTCCGGAGGCGGCCAGTAGCCACGCAGGCCGATCTGCAGGAACCGGTTGCCGACCAGCGCACCGGACTCGATGAGTCGGCGCATCGGCTGTCCGTGGCCCCATAGCGAGCCGAACGCGATGTCGCCGGTGTCGGCGTGTGCGTCGAAGTGGATCATCGAGACGTTGCCGAACCCGAGGACATTGGCGACCCCCTTGGCATCCGCATAGGCGATCGAGTGGTCACCGCCCAGGACGATCGGGATAGCGCCGGCCCGGACAATGCGCTCCACCGCTGTCTCGAGGACGCCCAGGGACGCGACGATGTCGCCAGGCGGCATCTCCACGTCTCCGGCATCGACGACCCGAAGATCGCGCAGGCCATCCGTGCCCAGCGCCAGGCTCGGCCGCGATCCGTCGTGTGGCAGGTAGTCGGTACCCCGGATCGCCATCGGCCCGAATCGGGTGCCCGGCCGGTGTGACGTACCGCCGTCGAACGGGGCGCCGAGGATCACCACGTCGACACCACTGTCCGCGGTCAGCTCGCCGAGATCGCATCGGTCGACGCCGAGGAAGGTGATGTCCGGCCCGAACTGAGACCCGTACCGCGTCATGTGCACATCCTCTCGGGTGGGTGACTTGTCTGTGGGCCGTAGCGAGAAAGGTGAGCCCGAGCGTGGGGAAGATCGGACTGCGTACTCCCGGTCGGTCCTCCCCGCCCACGTGCTCATGCGATGGGCCGGAGAAGGGCGGAACCCGTGCTGTCGGTCAGCCACTGCTGATAGCGATCGGAGCTCCAGCTGCGTTCGTCAACGAACAACTGGTACGTGGCGGGGGCCGACAGCGTGTAGAGGACGTCGGCCGCTTCGGTGATTCCGAGCTCGCTCTTGAGTGCCTGCTGGCGTTCAAGGGCGGCAACCACCTCGACACAGTCACCAAGCCGGCGGCGGCGGCCACGGTTGCGCAGCACCGCAAGATCCTCATCGGCGGCCGCAGCAGCATCGGCAACGGCCAGCAGGCCTGCTGTGCGTTGCAGGATGGCGGTGCATGTCGCGGCGAACGCGACCAGCGTCTCCGCACCGCCTGCATCGAGCATCGCCATCCATTGCGGCCGTTTCCCCAGGGGCAGTGGCTCCTCGTCCCCAGCGATCGCAACCTGGATCACCTCGGAGAACAGGTCCGCCTTGCCCCCGAAGGTCATGTGGATGTACCGGGTGGACACCTGAGCGTTCGCGGCCACCAGATCCATGGTGGTTGCGCCGTAGCCACGCTCGAGGAAAAGTGACATAGCTGCCTGCCTGATCCGCCGGCGGGTTGCCAGTCGCGCGCGTTCCCGCTGCGGCGCGACATACCCGCGTCGAGCCCCCTCTGCCACCAGCCCTCCTCAAGCGGTCCGGATCGTCATTGACTTCCGCTCTTCTGAAGTCAATTGTAGCCACCATGGACAAGGAGTGGCCATGAGCGGCACGCGGCCGGTCGGGACTGTCGAGCCGGTGGTGATCGACATGCACCTCCCGGCAGGCGTGGCCGGACCCATGGCCCTCAGCTTCGACGTGCGCTGCTTCGTGTGCTCGCACGAGACTGGCGTGGTGCTTGTCGACACCGGCACCCCCGACACCGCCGCGGCGATCAGCACCGCACTGAACGCGGTCGGCGCCAGTTGGTCGGACGTCAGCGACGTGGTGCTGACTCATGCGCATTTCGACCACGTCGGCGGCCTTCCCGAGGTTGCCAAACTGACTCCACGCGCAACCATCTGGGTCGGCGCCTCCGATCTCGCCGAGGTCTCGGTGCCCGCCGGTCACCGGCTGGTGCCACTGAACGACGAGGACCTTGTCCGTCAGTTTCGTGTCGTGAACACCCCCGGACACACTCCAGGGCACGTCAGCCTCCTGCAGGAGGAAAGCTCCGTGCTGCTGCTGGGCGACCTCGCCGGAATGATGAACGGCCAAGTCGTACGGCCACCAGCCGTGTTCACCGCTGATCCGGACCTCTGTGACCGCTCCCTGCGCCGGGCAGCCGAGCTTGACGCACGGCGCATACTGCCGTCCCACGGAGTCGAACTGCCGACTCCACCCGCCCGTGCGTTGATGGATCTTCTCGACCGAGCTCCTGCGACTGGGCAAGCCTGAGCGACGCGCACTCTGTCTCTACCATCCTGAGTGGATAGAAATCAGATCTCGTGGTGGTGCGCGGGGACGCAGAGCACCGGCCGCGAGGACAGATGCAGGAGCTTGTGCGGTGTCGACCCGAGCATCGCGCCCCGCAGCGGGCTCTCCCCGTACGTCCCGACCACGATCACCTGCGCATCGTGCTTTTCCGCCGCGGCGATCAGCGCCTGCTCCGGTTTGTCGTCGATCAACTCCACGACGGTACGCACGCCCGCTGCCTCTGCCCGGGCCATTGCATGCTCGGTCGCCGCACGTCCCATCTCGGTCAGCGCCTCCTGATAGCTGCGGTGCTCATCCCCGATGCCGCCTGGCGGCGCGACCCCGTACACCAGCACCAGGGTCTCGTCGAATCGCTTGGCGAGGTCGATGGCAGTCGTCAAAGCACTTCGGGCGCCCACGGATTCGTCGTAACCGAGGACGATGCTCATGACTCCTCCGCGGAAAAGAGTGCGTCGTCGATGCTCATCGCGCCTCCGCGCCGTTCTCATCCAGCGGATCCGGTTTCGCGGTGGCTACTCCGTGTACGAGGTCGGGATCGGCCACACCCGGCCGTTCACGCCAGAACCGCTTGTTCTGCGCCCGCCAGACCAACATCAGCACGACTCCCACCAGGAAGACGCCGATCCCGATCACCAGCGGCGGGCCCAATCCGAACCATGCCTGGCCGCTGTAGGAGTTCTCCGGATCCGCGAGATCGAAGAGCGACTCGATCAGCAACCAGATCAACATCGCCGACCCGATCAGCGGCCCGAGACCGATCAGCAGGAAGTTCTTGGCACTCTCGGTCAGATGCCGCCGGTAGTAGACCGCGCAGGCGATCCCGGTCAGCGAGTAGTAGAACGCGATCAGCAGGGACAGGGCGGTGAGCGTGTCGAACAGCGCGTTCTCACTGATCCGGCCGACCACGACGTACCAGATGATCGAGATGCCGGCGACCCACCAGGTCGAGACGTCCGGGGTACGGAAGCGCGGGTGGATGTGCGCG
>JALZIL010000239.1 GCA_030860305.1 Actinomycetota bacterium | reverse complement strand
GGGCGGGGCTGGGTTGCTCATGTAGAACTACCTGCGAGCTATCCGATCTCGGCCCTAGGAGGCAGGCGAACGAATGAGCACGGAGTCCACCCGACCGTCGGTCGACTCGTCTGCGAACGGCAGGGCCGGTCCATCCCTCACCTCGCCCAGGCCGAGGTACGGGGAGCAGCTCGTCCTCGGGCTGCTGCGGCTGGCTGCGGCGCTGTCAGTCGTCATCACGATCGGGATCATTCTGGTTGTCTTCACCGAGGCGATCGCCCTGTTCGGAATTCCCGGTGTCTCGGTCGTCGAATTCTTCACCGACACTGCGTGGCGGCCGTTCACCGGCCCAGAGTCGGACCAGTTTCGGATCGGCGTGCTGCCCCTGCTGAACTCCACGTTGCTCATCACTGCGATCGCCCTGGCCATTGCGGTGCCGTTGGGACTGGCGACGGCGATCTACCTGTCGGAGTACGCCCGACCGCGAGTGCGCAGGACGGTCAAACCGATTCTGGAGCTGCTGGCCGGCGTACCGACCGTCGTGCTCGGGTACTTCGCGCTCACGTTCATGACACCTGTGCTGCGGTCGGTCTTCGGCACCGATGTGGTCCCGATCTTCAACGCGATGAGCGCGGGCATCGTGGTGGGGATCCTCATCGTGCCGACGATCGCCTCGATCTCCGAGGACTCCATGAGCGCGGTCCCGCGGGCGCTGCGCGAGGGCGCCTACGGCCTGGGGTCCGCTCGGCGGCAGGTAGCCTTGAAGGTGGTCTTCCCGGCTGCCTTGTCCGGCATCGTCGCCGCAGTGATTCTGGGCTTCGGCCGAGCCGTCGGCGAGACCCTGATCGTCACGCTGGCCGCCGGAAACCAGCCGCCGCCGGATCTACCGGCGCTCAACCCTTTCCAGCAGGTGCAGACCATGACCGCCTACATCACCCAAGCAGTGGGCGGTGAATCGTCTCGCGGTTCGGTGACGTTCCAGTCGATCTTCGCCGTGGGCGCGCTGCTGTTCGTACTGACCTTCCTCGTGAACCTGATCGCACTCAGGATCGTGCGCCGCTTCCGAGAGGAGTACTGAGCGTGGCGGTTTCCACGTCAGCCCCACCGCGCGAGCAGCCCGATCGCACCTTCCGCGCTCCGGTGGGCAACACGGTCAGGGAGAAGTTCACCCAGCTGGTCCTGCTGCTCGGGACTCTGGTGGCCCTTGCTGTCCTGGCCATCCTGCTGATCGACATTGCTTTTGACGGCGTCGGTGGCCTGAGTCTGAACTTCCTCACCAACTACACCTCACGCTTCCCGGAGATGACCGGGATCCGGGCCGGGATCACCGGCACCCTGTCGTTGATGGTGCTCACGGCGCTCATGACGTTTCCGCTCGGGGTCGGGGCTGCCCTGTACCTCGAGGAGTTCGCGGAGCGCAACCGCTGGACCCGGCTGCTGGAGACAAACATCAACAACCTGGCCGGGGTGCCCTCGATCGTCTACGGCCTACTGGGTCTGTCCGTTTTCGTCTTCTTCCTGGGCTTCGGCCGTTCGCTGATCACCGGGGCCCTCACGTTGACCGCACTCATCCTGCCGGTCGTGATCGTCGCAAGCCGGGAGGCGCTGCGAGCGGTGCCCCGGGAGATCCGCGACGGCGGACTGGCACTCGGGGCAACGCCGCTGCAGGTTGCTTTCCGGCAGACAGTTCCAGCGGCCATCCCGTCCATCATGACCGGAATGATTCTGTCGCTGTCGCGCGCCATCGGCGAGACTGCCCCCATTCTGGTTGCTGGCGCAGTGTTCTCCCGCCGAGCCGACAACGAGCCATGGAACCTGTCCGAGTCATACACCGCCATCCCGATCCAGATCTTCGACTTCGTCAAGAGACCGCAGGAGGAGTTCCAGGTGGGAGTGGCCAGCGCGGCGATCATCGCCCTGATGACCGTGCTGCTCTTCATGAACTCAACGGCCATCATCATCCGCAACCGCTACGCGAGGAAGATCTAATGGACCAGCGAACCTCGAGCGATCAGCGAGCAGCGTTTTCACCCGTCCGCCTGGACACCGGCCCGCCCGAAACGCACCGGCCGTCGGCGTCACCAACCGACGGGAGGTCGACCGACACGGCCGCGTCACGCCCATCTGACCCACCCCAGCGATCGACAGACGACGTGGTTTTCGACGTCGACGACGTGTCGGTTCACTACGGCTCGGCACCCGCGCTCGTGAACGTCAGCCTCACGATCCAGCGACGCAAGATCACCGCCTTCATCGGACCCTCGGGATGCGGGAAGTCAACCTTCATCCGCTGCTTCAACCGTACGAACGACCTGATCCCGAACGCCCGCGTGGAGGGCCGGATCCACTACCACGATCAGGACCTCTACGCCAGGGACGTTGATCCGGTCGAGGTCCGACGGCGGATCGGAATGGTTTTCCAGAAGCCCAACCCGTTTCCGAAGTCGATCTATGACAACCTCACGTTCGGGCCGAAGGTCAATCGCATGAAGGTGGACTTCGACGAGGTGGTGGAGTCCTCGCTGCGCCGTGCCGCCCTGTGGGACGAGGTGAAGGGCAAGCTCAAGCAGAACGCCTACAGCCTGTCCGGCGGCCAACAGCAACGGCTGTGCATCGCCCGGGCACTGACCGTGGATCCCGAGGTCATCCTCATGGATGAGCCTTGCTCGGCCCTGGACCCGATCGCCACCGCGCACATCGAGGATCTGATGCGCGAACTCGAACGCGACTACACCATCATCATCGTGACCCACAACATGCAGCAGGCCGCGCGGGTCAGCGATCGCACCGCCTTCTTCACCGCCGAGGTCGAATCCGAGAACGATGACCGGCGCTTCGGTCGCCTGGTGGAGATAGACGACACCACCAAGATCTTCTCGAACCCCAGCGATCGGCGCACTGAAGACTACATCTCCGGTCGGTTCGGCTGAGCTGCACAGTGTGTCTGAACCCACATACGAAAGTTCTCGCAGCGGCCCTTCGATCAGTCTTCTCGTCAACGAGGAACGCCCCGTCAGCCGATTGGCCCATCCGGCTGTGACAAGAGCACCGTTCTGCGCTGCTTCAACCGAATGAATGATCTCATCCCGGACCCCGCGTAACTGGCAAGGTCACCTATCGCGACCATGACCTGGCCGGGCAGTGACGCCACCCTCCGGGCTCGGCCCTCGACCCGATCGCGACGCTCAAGATCGAAGAACTGATGGTGGCGCTGACCCGGGATTACACCATCGTGATCGTGACGCACCACATGCAACAAGCTGCTCGGGTATCCGACCGCACGGCCTTCTTCACACCGCGCCGCCCCAGGCCGGTAGGACCGCCTCGCGACGCGGCTCCTAGGGTTTCCGTCATGGCTAGCCCTCGCATCATCAGTGACAGCATCGTGGTCGACACGTCCGCCGAGGCGATCTTCGCCATCCTCGCCGACCCGTCAGCCCACTCCGAGATCGACGGCTCGCAGTCCCTGCAAGGCGTCACGACAAGCCAGACCGGCCGCCGGCTGGCCCTGGGCGACCGTTTCGGGATGAATATGAAGATCGGGCTGCCCTACAAGGTCAAGAACACCGTGGTGGAGTACGACGAGAGCCGGTTGATCGCCTGGCAGCACTTCGCCAAGCACACCTGGCGGTACGAATTGGACGAACTCGCGCCCGGCCGCACGCGCGTCACCGAATCCTGGGACTGGTCCGGCTCCCCCGTCGCGCGGCTGATGGAACTTGTCGGCTTCCCGGACCGCAATCGCAAGGGAATCGGTGCCAGCCTGGTCAAGCTGAAGGCGCTGGCGGAGAAGCGCGCGGCTGAGGCCAGCGCGTGATGCTCGGCTACTTCGGCCAGGCCGGTGAGCGACCGAGGTAGGCAACGATCCGGTCCAGGATCGAGGAGTTATCACCCACCGCTTCGCTCGGTGCAAAGGCTGAGCCGAACCGCAGGCGCTCGGGACCGTCCGGGACCGAACTCGCGATCACCCAGGCCGTGTCGAGTACGTCCGGGTCGAGGGTGAACTCAGCATCGATAGTTCGCGCCACATCCCAGCCATGGACTACATAGTCGATGAGGTGAAAGCTGATCGCCTGCCGACCAGGAAACGTGGTCAGCGGGCTGATCTCGGGCAGGGCGAACTCCTGCTCGAGAACGTCGTCGTGGGCGAAGGCCGCCATGACCCGATCGGCGGCCGCGGCGTACGTGCCGGCGGGGTGCGGGCCCAGCGGTTTTTCGGCCCACAGCGACAGGTCGCCGCCGTTGCCGCCCGCTGCAGCGGCGAAGCCATCGTGCTGGACGGTCATGTGAGCGAGCAGCCGAGCCAACCGCCAGTCGCCGCATGGCGTAGGTCGGTCCAGGTCATCGGGACCCACCAGACCCACCACCGTGACGCTGGCTCGTACAGCGCGTGCGTGGAGGTCACGAAGATCGATCGTTGGCATGGGCACCAGTCTGTCGTGCCGCCCGTCCTCGCTTTCATCGTGTAACGACGATGCCAGCCGAAGGTTCGCGACCGCAGGCGACGTCACGGCAGCGGTATATCTGTTCCGTAGTCTGGCCGACCCCACCCGGCTGGCCATCCTCGACCACCTCGCACTGGGCGAGCACCGCGTCGTGGAGCTGACCTCCCATCTCGGCTTGGCAGAATCCACCGTCCGCGCGCACCTCTCCTGCCTGCGGGACTGCGGCCTGATCAGCTCCAAGCCACAGGAGCGGGCGTCGGTGTTCTCCCTGGGCCGGCCGGAGTTGCACGACCTACTGGCCGCCGCCGAGCGGGTGCTGGCTGCCACCGGTGAAGCGGTGTCGTTGTGCCCGAACTACGGCACCGGCTCCCTCCGGTGACCGCCTCCGAGAGAGCCGGTCAGGTCGCGCCTGCCGAGCGCAAGCGGCTGGGCCGACGGGCACAGTTCCTGGCTGCGGCGTCGGTGACTTACAACGCGGTCGAAGCCGCCATTGCGATCCGTCGCGCTGATCGGGTTCGGTTTGGACTCCGTGGTGGAGGTATTCAGCGGTTTGATCATCCTCTGGCAGTTTCGCCATGAACTGCCGGAAAGCAGGGAGCGGAAAGCTCTTCGCCTCATTGCCATCTGGTTCTTCGCCCTGGGCGCCTACGTCACCTTCGAGTCCGTACCCGCCCTACTCGGCGACGCCGAACCGGCGGCCTCCCTCGTTGGCATCGGGTTGGCGATCGCCTCGCTGCTGGTGATGCCGTTCCTGTCCTGGGCCCAACGACGCACCGGCCGGCAACTCGGTTCACAGACCGTCGTCGCCGACAGCACTCAGACCCTGCTCTGCACGTACCTGTCCAGTGTCCTGCTGGCCGGGCTGGTGCTGAATGCGACGCTCGGATGGTCATGGGCCGATCCGATCGCCGGGCTTGTCATCGCCGCAGTGGCGGTCCGTGAAGGGCTCGAGGCATGGCGCGGAGACGGCTGCCGCTGACGCCCTCGTCAGTCAGGTCGTCGGTGCCCCTTGCAGGGACTTCAGCGCCTCGTTGGCATGGATCTCCATGTTGAACTCGCCGGTGATGACCTCCGCGATCGTGCCGTTGGCATTGATCACGAAGGTGGCCCGCTTGACTGGGGTAATGAAGCGGCGCTTGACGCCGTACGCCGTCGCGACCTCACGATCGGTGTCGGACAGCAGCGGGTAGTCGAAGCTGTGCGTGTCGGAGAACTCCTTCTGCTTGTCCACCGTGTCTGCACTGATCCCGATCCGCTGAGCTCCAACGGCCTCGAACTCCGCGGCCAGGTCCCGGAATCGGCAGCTCTCGGCGGTGCATCCCGAGGTCATTGCCCCTGGGTAGAAGAAGATTACGACCGGGCCCTTGGCGAGGAAGTCGCACAGCTTGCGCTGCGTCCCGGTCTCGTCCGGAAGGGTGAAGTCTGGGGCGGGCGATCCGGTGCTGAGCGTCTTCATGAGTGCCTCTCGTGTTGTTTTGCCTTGTCGGACGTGGAATCGGTGCGGGAGCGCGGCGGCAACGGGAAGAACCCGGAGGTGGCCCGTACATAGTCGGTGTAGCCGGGACGGCGCTTGTCCATGTCCTTCTCCAGGGTGGGTTTGCCTGTTCCCTTGGCGAGCAGGAACGTCATGAAGACCGGCGAGAGGATCGTCAGGATGCCCGGCCAGGCGCTGAAGGCGATCAGCGACAGGCCCCACCAGACACAGGCATCGCCGAAGTAGTTGGGATGGCGGGTATAGCGCCACAGGCCGGTGTCCAGCACCTTGCCCTTGGAGTCCTGGTCGTTTCGGAATCGGGTCAGCTGGAGGTCGCCGACGGTCTCGAAGAACATCCCGACCGCCCAGACGAAGACACCTATCCAGGCCAGGAAGCCGAAGCCCTCGAAGCCAAGCCCCTCCGGCTGGAAGAGCGCAACCTGCACGGGCAGGGACACGAACCACATGACCGCGCCCTGGGTCAGGTAGATCTTGCGGATCGCGTACGCCGTACGGCTCCCAGTTGCCTTGTCCAGCAACGCTTCATACCGCGGATCCTCGCCATGCCCACGAGAGCGGAGCCCGATGTGCGTGGCCAGCCGCAGGCCCCAGATCGCGGTCAGCGCGGTGACCAGTAGTCGCCGGCCGGCATCGCCCTCGTCAAAGGCAGCCGAGACACCATAGGACACAAGAGCTATGACGACGAATCCAAGGCCCCATGCCACATCGACGACTGCATGCTTGCCCACTCGCAGGGCAACGAACAAGGTGATCCCTAGGACGACCGCGACGGCCAGTGCTGTCAGGGGCAGGGCGAGCAGGAAGTCCTGGACGGGAAAGCCGCTCAACTCTGACCCCAGCCAAGGCGTGGGCCGGGCTCCGCCGGGCCGCTCAACTCTGACCCCAGCCAAGGTGTGGGCCGGGCTCCGCCGGGCCGCTCAACTCTGACCCCAGCCAAGGCGTGGGCCGGGGCTCCGCCGGGCCGCTCAACTGCCGCTCCTGGTAGCTGGCAGCCCGCTACGTCCGTCCGGGGTCGAGCGGACGGCCAATATCTGATCCACGCCCATCCTGCCTTCGTCGAAGGACAGCGCGGATCCGACCATGTACAGCCGCCATACGCGGGCGAGCTCTTCACCGACCATCTCGACCGCTTTGTCCCAGTTGTCCTCGAACGTGCGGTACCAGGCATGGATCGTACGTACGTAGTGCTCGCGGAGCACGTGTACGTCGCGCACCTCGAGGCCTGACTCTTCGATCAGGGCAACGGTTTCCCCCACCGGACGCATGTGCATGTCCGGTGCGATGAAGGCCTCGATGAACGGACCGCCACCGTGCTTGTCCCTGCGCGACATCTGTTGAATGAGCAGGCGCCCCTCAGGACGGAGCAAGTCGTGCAGGCCGGCGATGAACTTCGGATAGTTGCCCTTCCCGACATGCTCACCCATCTCGATCGAGCAGACCGCGTCGAAGGGCCCGTCGGGTACGTCTCGATAGTCCTGCAGCCGAACCTCGGCCAGCCCGCCCAGGTCCAGGTCGTCGATCCGCTTCTGGACGAACTGGCGCTGCTGGTCGGACAACGTCACCCCGACGACCTTGACGCCGTAGTGCTGCGCGGCGTGGATGGACAGCGATCCCCAGCCGCAACCTACGTCGAGCAGCCGCATGCCGGGCTCGAGCCCGAGTTTTTCGCAGATCATGTTCAGCTTGTCCCGCTGAGCATCTGAGACGGTGTACGACGGATCATCGCTGGTCCAGTAGCCACAGGAGTAGGCCTTGTTGTTGTCATCCAGGATCAATGCATAGAAGTCGTTGGACAGGTCGTAGTGATGGGAGATCGCCTCCCGGTCACGGCGCTTGCTGTGCAGGCGACCACGCAGTCGGGCTTGGGAATCCGGCGGTGTGGGCGGCTTCCCGACGATGCCCAGGTCAAAGCCGGTACGGACGGCCTTGACCATCCCAGGCACCCCCAGCCGGCCCCTGCTACCGCGCTCACGGACGGTCTGCCAGACCCTGCGCAGCCCGTCGAGCAGGTCGCCCTCGACATCGATCTCGCCGGTGACGTAGGCCTGGGCCAGGCCGAGTTCGTTGGGCCGGTAGAGCAGCCGCCGCAGCGCGGTCGGCGAGGACACGACGAGGGTCGGCGCATCGGTCGGGCCGGCCTCGCTGTCGTCCCAGGCGCGCAGCCGGACCGGGAGGTCGCCCCCGAGAGCGGGCCGCACGAGAGCGGCCAGCCGCTGTGCCGCTCCGGTCACCCCGTCCGGGCGCCACCGTGGGTTGGCAACGCTGTCCGATGTCGTGGTGGCGCGGGTGGAGCCGATGATGTCGGTCACGGTCGCCTTCCCAGCGGGCTGCGGTGTGCGGTCACCCCTATATTCGCGCACCGCGGCCCGCTTGGATTCCCGCTGCTCGGCGGGCTGGGCAGATCCGCTCAGACCAACTGCTGCAGTCGGCCGGTGTCCACGTCGTACAGGAAGCCGCCGACCGGCACCCGCTCCGGAATGAGCGGATGCGAGCGCACTCGGGCAACGTCTTCTCGCAGGGCCGCAGCTTGGTCGGTCACCACATCCCAGGACGTCCAGGCGGCATCCTGGCCGCTGGCGGCGCTGACCTGTCTGCGCAACTCGGCCTCGCTGTGCGTCGCCATAGCGCACCTGGTGTGCGGCACGATCAGGATCCGCTCGACGCCCAGCAGGTGTTCGCCCAGCACCATGGCATCGAGCGCGGCGTTCGTGACGTGCCCACCGGGGTTGCGAAAAATCTTCGCATCGCCCGGCTTGAGCCCGAGCATGCGCAACGGGTCGATGCGCGAGTCCATGCAGGTGACCAGAGCGACGCCACGATGCGCCACACCGTCGAACCCGGCGAGGTCGAACGACTCGGCGAATACTGCGTTGGCAACGAGCAGGTCGTCGAATTCCGAGTCCACCCCCGGAGGTTACGACGCGACGGTTAACGCAGGACCAACCGGGCAAAGTCGCCGGTGGGTCCGTACAGCGGTGTGCACAATCAGTTCCGTGATCCGACCGGCAGGCGAAAGCACAGGGAGCCCACGGCTGCCCTGGGAGCGGTTGCCGGCATCAGTCCGCGACGCCATCGAGAACCACCTTGGGTCATCTGTGGTGGCTGCGGTGAACCAGGTCGGTGGTTTCTCGCCCGGGACGGCAGCGCGGGTCCGCTGCGCCGACGGGCGTCGCGCCTTTGTGAAGTGCGTTGGCAGGCAGCTGAATCCAGACAGTCCAGCGCTGCACCGCGCCGAGGCAGGGGTGGCCGCGGCCTTGCCGCCGAGCGTGCCGACGCCGCGGCTGCGCTTCAGCTACGACGACGGCGACTGGGTGGCGCTGGTCTTCGACGAGGCCTTGGGCCGGCTGCCACTACTGCCCTGGTCGGCTACCGCGGCGGGCTCGGTGCTGGATGCGATCGAGGGACTGAGCGCGTCGCTGACCCCCAGTCCATTGGTGCAAGTGCCGCTGGCAGTTGACCAGCTACGCACAGATCTGACCGCTTGGAAGCGGCTGGCCACCGCTCCACCGGTTGACCTCGATCCCTGGGAGTGGCGCAACCTGGACCGGCTGGCTGCCGCTGGCGCAGCAGCCGTCGCGACCGAGGGTCCGCTGACCGGTGACACGCTCGTCCACCTGGACCTCCGGGCGGACAACATTCTCGTGGAGCCGGGCGGCAGGGTGCTCCTCGTCGACTGGCCCTGGGCCTGCCGCGGCCCGCGCTGGCTGGATGGCGTGCTGTTCGTCCTCGATCCGCCCCTTCCAGCGCGGCTTTCACGACGCCGCCCTGGATTGGGTCAGGCGACGCACGGGTTGGCTGTGAGCCGGGTGCGTCCCCCGCTACGGCGTCACGATCACCACATTGCCTGAGGGTCCGAACACTCCCGTGGTGGCGTAGATCGTTCCGTCCGGACCGATCTCGACCGCACCCGGGGAGAAGACGTCGACCACCGGGGAGACGACACCGTCGCTGAGCGAGCTGATCCGGTTGGCGTTGAGTTCGGCGACGTAGATCGTCCCGTCGTCAGCGACGGCAAGGTCGACCGCCCCGGAGAAGCCCCGAGCGACCAGGCTCACCGCGCCGGACTTCGGATCGACCCGGAACACCGATCCGGTGCCCGGCAGTTCGGGAAAGCCTGGAAGCGAACTCACATACCAGAATCCGTCCGGGCCGACCTCCACGTCGGTGGGGACCGGCTCGGAGGTGTAGACCCGGCCGACCGTGCACAGCGGGAGTCCGAACTCACGCGCGGCGGCGAAGGTGATCCGCTGAGGCACCCCCGGCAGCACCGCGACTGTCCTCGGCTGCTGCCCAACGGTCACACGCACGATGCTGTTTCCGGCGGCGTCCGCGACGGCGTAGCTGACAGGGTTCAGGGTCGCCACCTTGTACGGGTTCGATTCGACGATTCCCGTGTAGGGCTGAAGGAAGGGGGGTAGCTTGGCCAGACACCCGGCCGGCAGGTTCAGGAAGCCGTATCTCTGTTCACCATCGGGGTTGTTCTGCACCTCATGGTCGAGCAGTGAAGCAAGCGTGAAGGCAGCACCGTTCGGCGCAACCAGTTCCAGTGTGGTGTCCAGCGGCGGAGCTTCCTCTTCCGGGAAGGTGGACAGGGTGATCGCGACGCTACCCAGGACGGTGCTAGCCACTCCGGCCACCGACCCCGGCTGCGCCTGGAAGAGCACGCTACGTCCACCGCCGGGGAGCACCCTGGTGATCTGCCCGGCGAAGTTCTCGGCGACGTAGATCGTCCCGTTGTTGCTCACGTCGAGGCCCAACGGCCCGATGAGCCCCTCGACGATCGGCTCCGAGACCGAGCCGGATTCTGCCTGCGCATTGGCCGGCGTGGTCATCAGGACCGCCATTCCCAGCGCGCCGAATGCGGCAACTCCCCTACTCAGCAACCCAGGTCTACTCACTACTGTCCATCCCTTGCGTCATCCCCGTCCTCAATGGAATTGCGAGGACTCTAGGGATTCCTGCGGACGACGACTAGACCCTTGTGCGCACAACGAGTTCAGCCACAACCCTGTTCGCCCGCTGCACCGGCAGCCGGGGTTGGGTCGGGTTGTGAAGTCGGGGACGGGGATGGCGGTGGCATTGGCGTCGAGACGACGACTGGTATGACTTCGGTGAACGACGATCCGAGCACCAGATCGATGAACCCTCCCGCGGTGTCCCCCTCCTGCAGTACCGAAGCAGGAACCGCGGCGGCGACGGTACGTGCGGCCTCGAGTTGGTCAGGTGGATACCGGACGACGGATTCTGTCGCACCGGTGATCTGATTTTCGATCTCGGCTACGCCGAAGCCCTGCGCGGTCAGCGCAGCGGCAGCATCGGCGGCCAGCCCTCGCGTGCCGACTCCGTTGAACACATTGACCGTTATCTGCTGCGGGGCGATGGTCAGCGCGTCGGGCGCGGGTGGCGGTGCGCTCTCGGTGGGGGTCGCTGCTGGGTCTGAAGCGCTGGTCGCCTCGACCGGTGCCGGCAGGTCGCGCTCACCGATGATCGCCCGGAACATCTCCCGGCTAGCGAGATCGTCGATCAGGGCGAAGCTCTGGTTGCTGCCCACCGGCTGGTAGGCCTGCGCAGCCAACGGCACGCTGGCCTGCACGGTGTCGCCTGTGGTGAACTCGGCCAACTTGTCCCCGAGATCCTTCAGCTCTCCCAACGTCGTTGCCCGGTCAAGCGTCAGCCCGTTGGCGACCTCGTTGAGGAAATCGGTGAGCGCGATCGGGTTCGTGAGGTTCTCCACCCGCAGGGCCTCACGCAGCGTGGAGGCCAACAGCAGGCGCTGCCGATCGGTGGCCAGCTGACCGGTTGGGTCCTGGTCGGCGTCGGCCTCGGCGAGCAGCGCGTGCACCTGATCGGCGTCGAGGACCGAGGAGCCGGCCGACATTCCACCGCGGGACAGGCTCGCGGGAAGACATACTGGTACGCCGCCGAGCGCGTCGACCATTCCGGGCAGGCGGTCCAGATCGAGTTGGACATAGTGGTTCATCCGCATCCCGGACAGCTGTTGCACGCTGCGGACGAGGCAACCGGCCCCGGCCGTGGTGTAGCTGGAGGCCAGCGAGCCACCGTACGGATCGGTCAGCAGCAAACGGCCACCCTTGGGACAGGCGGGTACGTCGATCAGAGCGGTGAGCGGCAGGCTCACCAGCACCGCCCGGTCACGCCCCGGCTCAAGGTGCGCGATCAATGCCGAAGTGACCTCGACATCGGTTCCCGCTTGCGCCGCGCCGACGATCAGGAAGTTGTCGGCGGCGTCTTGGGCCTGCGGTGACATGATCCCGGGGGCGTCGACGGCAAGGGCATCGACCCGGTCGATCGTTCGGTCGAGATAGAAGAACAGCCCGACGTAGTAGGCCGCGGTGGAGGCGAGCAAGGTCACCAGGATGGTCAGCAGCACCGCGAAGGACCGGCGGACCCGGTGTCGACGTACCTCCACGACGGCCTGCCGGGCCGCGATCCGGCGACCGGATCGCTGCCCACTCTGCCCGCTCCGCCCAGACTTGGCCAACAGATCGGGAACGGTCAGCGGTCCGGTGACCGACGGGTGGTCAGCGGTCCCGCGTCGACGCGAGCCGCCTTCAGCTGGCACCCGTGCGACACCCCATCCCTGACCCCACGCGTTCGAAGATCTCGTAGCAAAGGGTCGAGGGTACGGGGTAGACGACGACGCCGCCCCCAGATTACTCTTCGGGGCGGCGTCGTTACTTAGCGTTGCGGGACAGCGGGTTTCGTCAGCCTTCCGAAGGGCCGACGTAGCCCTGGGCCAGGTCTGTGGTGAAGAGTTCTTCCACCAATGTCAGGCCACCCTCAGCATCCGCACTCGGTTGGGCGATGTAGATCTCCCGCGAGGGCGAGGAGCCGGGGCTGGAGTAGTCCAGCGCGGCAATGATCCCGCCGGTGTCACCATCGGTGGTCTCGGTCAGCGCCGTCTGGAGCCCGGCGCGGGTCAGATCACCGTTCTCGCAGGCGCGTTCCAGCACCGCCGAGTAGATGGTTGCCACCCCGTAGCCGTAGAACTGGCCACCGTTGGGCGAGGCTTCCGGGAACTTCTCCACCAAGCGATCGCGCAGGTCCTGCGCCTCGGGGGTGTCCGAAGCGTAGGGAGTGGTCGAGGTCTCCACGAACAGGCTTGCCGTCAGCGCCGGCGCGGCCGGGCTGTCCAGCAGTGCCGGTGCGAACACCGGGTTGTTGCCGAGGAACGGCACGGCCAATCCCCCCGCCGCCGCGGAACCGACCGCGGAAGCAGTCTGCGCCGGAGAGGTGGTCAGGAAGATTGCCGTCACGCCCTGGCTGCCCAGCGACGAGATGG
>JALZIL010000225.1 GCA_030860305.1 Actinomycetota bacterium | reverse complement strand
GAACGCCGTTCACTTAAGCCTCATCTCTTGGCCAGGTCGAGCCTTCGGCGCATCTGGCTGCGGGGCAGGGTCATCTTCCGATACGTGTCCTGCAGGTCCTTGATGACCCGCGGCTCGTGCCGGCCCTGCCGCCTGGGGTTGATGACCAAGTCGGGCAGGTCCTGGCCCGGGCCGGCCGACAGCAGCCACCGCACCGCGTCGACGAAGCTGATCCGGTCGGGCGTCGTCAGCTGCCGCGCCGCCGCCCGCGCCATCACCGCCCGCACCAGGTTGTACACCAGGCAGTAGACGGCCAGTTCCTTGCGCACCCCGTCGGCCGTCTGGCTCTTGACCCGCCGCATCTTCAGGATCGTCTTCAGTTCCAGGAAGTGCGTCTCGACCGACCACCGCAGCCCGTACAACTCGGCCACCTTCTCCTTCGGATACTTGACCGGGTCAAGCAGCGTCGTCGCCACCGTCACGACCCGCGTCCGCCGCCCGCGCCCGCTCAGGTGGTACCGCAGCTCCCGGACTTGCAGCTCGGCCGGGATCGACGCCCACTGGGCGTCGCTCATCCACGCCGGCTTGGCCTTGGGCCGTTGCCACGCCACGACCTGGTCGTGGTGGCCAAGCCGGCGGACGAACCGGCTCGACGGCTTGCCCCGTTGGCCCTTGCCCTTCTTGCCCTTGGGCCGCACCTTGCGGTAGGGCCGGAAGTCGACGGTCTGCTTCTGGTGGACGCGGAACAGGGCCATCACGCCCCGCAGGTGCAGCATGGCCAGGTGCACGAACGAGCAGAACCCGCGGTCGCCGACCAGCACGTCGCCCGGGCTTAGCAGCGGGTGCAGCCGCCACACGCTCGATTGCTCGTGCGTGTACAGCGGCAGGCACAGCATCTCGACGACCATGCCGGTGAAGGCATCGAACAGCCCGAGCACCTTGGGCACCGGGAACCCGCACCCCGGCTTCTGGTTCGACGGCTGGCCGAACGCCTTCTGGCTCGTCGGCGTGTCCGGCGCGATCGTGCTGGACCCGTCGACCAGCAGTGCCCGCAGCCCGCACCACCGGCTGCCGTCCGCCTCCCCGGCCCGCAGGGCTTTGGACCCGTCCCGTAGCAGCGACTGCAGCACGGCCAGCGGCAGCCGCATCCGCGCACGGCAGTAGGCTGCGGCGTTAACGCGAGACCCGGCCAGGTGCCGCAGGTGGCGGATGGCCGTGTTAAAGCACAACACCTGCAGCACGAACAGGTGGACGGTCGCCACCGGCCCCAGCAGCCGCTCCCGCCACCGGTGCCCGGCCGCCGCGCACGCCCGTTCGATCGACTCGTCGGGCAGGGCCGACCGCACGTCCCCCTTGATCCGAGCCAGCGCCCGGGCGATACTCACCGCCATCCGTGGCCTCCTGTTCGTTGGTGTCCTCAGCAAACACCATTGTGGCAGGAGGCTACGTTTTGCGCGAATGTAGTAATTGCAGCTACGGCGCGGGCTTATGGCTTAAGTGAACGGCGTTCGACCTGTCCCGTTTTCCGGTTCGTTTTCCGGTTTCGCCCGCCCTAGGGTCAACGCGTTTGATTACAACGACACCGTCGCGAACCGTGTACTCCAAGTCCGTCGTTTCCGGGCCGAGCGATTCCAAAACGAGCACGAGCGCCTCGCCGAGCGTGACTTGGTCGGTTATCCGAAAGGTTACGGAGGTGGCTTCGTCCACACCTAGGTCCTTTAGCGAGTCCCAGTCAGCTGTCACGCCTACACCGCTCGCTTCGGCCAATGACGTAAGGACGTCTTCAAACAATGCCTCCTCGAAATCAAGCCGATCCTTGACGGGCCGGCCAAAAAGTTCCCGGTCGTCCCCGTCGGCAACACGGCCGTTTCTTCGTTCCGCCTCTTCCGCGATTCGCTTGCGAAGCTCCTCCTCCGTCTCCGGAACGATGGACACGAAGCTGTCGGAATAGGCCAGTGGGGCAGCGAAGGCGGTAAGGAGAAATACCGCTTGGAGGTAAGGCCCGGTTCGAAAACTCATATCATGACCTCTTGTTCGGCTCCGGCGATAAGAATCAGTTCTCGCCCTCACCCGGGATGCGGTGCACTGCGTAGACCTGAATCAGGTCAAAATCAGTGGTCGGATCCTTGCCGGTGTTCATCCCATCCCTGTCCAAGTTCAGGTCCATGATGTTCCGGTCGTGGGGCTGTTCCAGCTTGTCAGCTTTTCCCGCAAACGGGGTATTGTCGGCCCTGCGCCGAGGGGGCTCCCGATGCTGCAGCCCAAAAAAGTGCCCC
>JALZIL010000197.1 GCA_030860305.1 Actinomycetota bacterium | reverse complement strand
AACTCGTTCGCTCAAATCCACGTTGGGAGGTTCCCTTCTGTTCAACAGGGCCGGCGCTACCGGCGGGGGCGGTATCTATTCGGAGTTGCGAGATGGGCGGGCGGCGTACCACAGCCCGCAAAAACCGATCCCGAAACCGGCAAGCAATGCAGCAGTGGACCCGTTGCCGCCGATCACATTCGTGTCCTGGCCGAACTGCACCAGCTGTAGAACGGCCGCGACCAGGGCAAGCCCTCCAGCTGCCAGGTACAAGGCAGCCTGGCCGGTTCGCGCGGCCAGCACGCCGAGTACGGCCACCACCAACAAGACCAACGCAGCTATGGGTGTGACCTTGGCCAGGCGCACTGCGTCGTTGCTCGGAGCGAGAATCAACACGATCGACACGGCGGCGCCGGCACTGAGGCCATAGCCGATGCGCTGCACCCGGGCGTACTGGGTGCTCACCTCCGTGGTCATGACAGCCTCATCAACAGCCGGGCCGGCCGGCCGGAGGACTGCCGCCATCGTGGCCGTAGCACGCCGTCCAGTCCCGCGGTCCGTCCCGGGGCCGTTACCAGAATGACAACGTGGGCCGCGAACAGCAGGTAATAGGTCCAAGGGAACTCGTTCGGCCCGTTCAGCACCGACAAGGCGATCGCGACGGCCTGTCCCATTCCGACGAAGGCCCAGAACCGGGTGGCGAGCCCGACCAGCAGGAACGCCCCCACGCTGGCCTCGACCAGCAAGGTCAGGTAGCCGAACAGTGCGAAGTTGGGCAACACAACGTTCTCGATCAGCCAGCTGAAGGGCGGGAAGACCGGATAGTCGACGGCGTAGTTGGTGAACTTGAACAACCCGGTCCCACTGTCCCGTCCGAATTCGGGAGGCGTTTTCCAGCCCGCGCTCTGGATCCACAACAGGCCGATCGTGATCCGCACGAATGCCAGACCAATTCGCGCGCCGCGTCCATGGTCAAGCTCGCCCGCCGGATCAGGTGTGACCTGTTGTGTCGCGCTCGCTGTGCTCACGACGGTCTCCTCACCTTGTCGCTCGGACCGACCTCGCGCGCGGAGCCTGGCCGATCCGCGAGAAAGCTTCGGCATCACTTCAGTGTTCGCATCGTCGGCGGATCCGGTTCACATACTTGAACCCGGCCAGGGCCACTGAACGCGAGGACACGCGACGCAAAGCGCCTTACATAGGCCTTCCAGGATGACAGAGCCACGGCGGGTGGAGGAAACCGGCTGTCTTACGGATCGGTGACAAGGGCACTCGCAGGACCGGCGCCACCTCAATGCGGCCAGATCTGCGGTTCGGAGAGGCGAAACTGTCGGCCGACTCGCACGCGAGCGGGGCCTGTATCGCTAGGTTGACGCTGAGTCGATCTGGGACTGCTCGCTCCGGCTGACGTCGCCGGGCTACCCGGTTGCGGCGCCTGGGATCGCGACTCGGCGCTGCATTGGGCCACGAAACGCGCCCCGGCGAAAGGATGCCGCCGGGGTCGTTGACGTCGCGCACGAGCCCGGTGATCCGGATTCCATGGTCGGAGATCAGCAGGCGCGAACTATATGCAAGAAGCTGCTAGCCGGTAGCAGCTAGTTGAGTACGCGACTAGTCTGACGCAGGAGACCCGGTCGCACCATGATGAAGGACGGTATAACCCATGAGCCAGTTGGCCATTGCATATGGCGTAGGGATGCTCGCATTGGTCAGCCCGTGTGGCTTCGCGATGCTGCCAGCCTTTCTCGCCTACAACGTCGCAGGATTCGGGACCGAGGCTCGAGCCGGCGGACCCAGAATGTCCAGGGCGCTCGCGACCGGACTGGGCGTCAGCCTCGGCTTTGCGCTCACGTTCATTGCGGGTGGCCTCCTCGTCTCGGCTGGACTTCGCTCGATCACCGAGGCCGTCCCGTGGTTCGGCGTCCTGATCGGCCTCGGTCTTGTCGGCATCGGCATAGCCCTGGTCGCGGGAAAGCGACTCGGGATCAATGTGGGGTCAGGCTGGTTCACCGGAGCTGGTGGACCAGGACGTGCGCCCGCGGTCACTTTCGGGGCTGCCTACGCCTTGACCCAGCTGGCCTGCGGCATGGGCTCCTTGCTGGCGGTCACAGCGACAGGCATGGCCGCCTCGTCCTTCGCCGGCACCGCGGCCGTCTTCGTGGCGTTCGGAGCTGGCTCCACATCCCTGCTCCTCCTGCTCGCGGTCTCCACCGCACTGATGGGCGATGCCCTCGTTCGGCGGGTCCGCGCGATTGCCCCCTTCGTTACTCGGATCTCCGGCGGAGTCCTCGCGCTGGCCGGGATCTATTTGGTGACCTACTGGCTGCCGGCCCTGGATGGAGGCGACGGCGCTGACAACGTGGTGAGCCGGATCGTGCACGACGCCTCGGCGGCGACCCGTGACTGGTTGGGTACGAACGAGCTGCTGGTCGCGGCCCTGACTCTCCTGCTCGTGGCTGTCGCCTTGGCGGCGTGGTTGCGCGCTCGCGGCAAGTCCGAGCGTCCCGCCGACCAGGCTGAGCCCCATCGTGAGGACACGCTGGTCTGACCGGCAGTTCTTCTCTCCTAGGCGGTCTCCCTCTAGGGCAGCCATCAGCGTTTCGGTGAGCGCGACCAGCGCGTGCAAGTCATCCGGCTGTCCACCGCAGTCGTGCTGTGGTCGCCTTCGGTCTCTCGGTCGGCGCGGTGCTGTTCAGTCCGGCGGCCAACAGCGTCCTCCCCACCCCTGGTCACCGAGGAGGAGTTGCTTGCGGCGAACAGTGGCATCTGGACCGCCGCGGTAGTGGCCAGATCGCGCTGGCGCCGTTGGCCGGCATCCTCTACGCCGCGTTCGGCGCCGGACCGGCACTTGGCATCAACGCCGCCAGCTTCCTGCTCAGCGCCGTCCTGCTGGTCGCACTGCGGCTGCCGGCGGCGCCAAACCGTACCCAGCGCAGCGGTGTCTTCGCCGACGCCGCCGCCGGCCTCCGATTGCTGCTCGCTGACCGCCTACTACGGACACTGGGCGCCGGGCAGCTCATGGCCGCGCTCTCGGCCGGCGCGACCAGCGCCCTACTGGTGGTGCTCGCCCGCGACCACCTCGACCTCGACCCCAGCGGCTACGGACTCCTGCTCGGCGCGATCGGGGTCGGCGCCGCCTCGGACCGTTCCTGCTCACCCGACTGGTCAGCGACCCACGCCGGCCGCTGTTCGTGTTCGGACCCTTTGTCCTGCGCGGCGTGGTCGACCTCGCCCTTGCGATTTTCACTGCGCTCCCAGTGGCCCTCGCCGCCCTCGCCGTCTACGGACTCGGCACCTCTACCGGCGCGGTCACGTTCAACTCCCTGCTCCAAGCCCACATCCCCGAACACGCCCGCGGCCGCATTTTCGCTAGCTTCGACATGCTCTGGCAACTCGGAAGGCTGATCTCCCTCCTGCTCGGCGGGCTCCTCGCGGCCTGGCTCGGAATCCAATCCGTCTACTACCTCGGCGGCCTGCTGCTGCTCTGGCCGCCGGCCTCGGATGGTCGGGCCTGCGCTCCGCCAGTCCTATCTCAAACCCGGGCTAGGCGGCACCGCCTCGAGCTGCGGCGCTACTTCGGGCTGCGGAGTCGCCTCGGGTTGCGTCGTTGGAGCAGCCTTGCTGCCGCGCATCATGAACCACATCATCAGGCCCATACCAACCGGGCAGGCCAGCAAGAGCAAAGCTTCGGGCATCCTCTAACTC
>JALZIL010000182.1 GCA_030860305.1 Actinomycetota bacterium | reverse complement strand
GTGTCGAGCCCTGGCGTGACTTGCTCCGGATCGCGTCATCGGACCAGGGGTCCAGATCTGGCGTTTTCCACGCAAACCGCCAGATAGGGTCCAGATCTGGCGGTTTCCACGCAAACCGCCAGTTAAGGCCGACACCGCAGGGCGCCGAAGATCGACGCTGGGCGTGCGCGGGGAAATCAGCCCTTCGTCGCCGGGGTCCAGACCGGGTCGCGGCCGGTCATTGCCAGCAGCCGGTGCAGCGCCGGGGCGGATTCCGCGACCGTGACCTCCGCGCCGTACCAGCCGCCGTCGCGCCCCATCTCCAACATCGGCTGGACGCCGGCAATCGCCGCCTGCACCACGTCGTCGGGCGGGTCGTACGGCTGCCCGGTGGCGGTCGCCAGGTCCCAGCCGTGTACGAGGAATTCCGCGGTCATCATCGACCCGACCATCGCCGCGGGCATGGCCGAGGAGCCCATGGTCGACTCACCCTCCCAGGCACCGGGATCCGCCCAGGCCTGCGCCGTACGCGGTGCCTCCCGGCCGCAGACCGCAGCCCAGTCGGCGGGCGCAACCCCGTCCAGGGCTGGCGCGGTGCTGTCGGGCTGCCACTGCAGATCCCAGCTTTCGCGTACGCCAGAACGCCGGGCCATCTCGAAGCCGAACGCGAGGTGGTTGATCACGTCGGCGACGGAGTACTCCGTACACGGGGTTGGCGCATCATGCTGATCCGGTGCCGTACCGGCGATCACGGTCGCGGCAAGGTCGCTGCTCATCTTCATGGCCTGGGCGTGGGCGTCGTTGTCCATGCGCTCAATCCTGGTTGGTGAGGCAGCGGCCGTATTGAAGAAAGGCGACACCTGTCGCCGCCGCGATCCCACCAATCTAGACGGCACACTTTCACGTTGGTCTTCCGCTCAGATGGCCACCTGAGGGGCGCATTCCACGCGAAGTGCGCCTGTCGACATAACCTGGATCGGTGCTGGCAGCGATTGCGGAGTTGGGCGACCTGCTCGGCTCGGGTAGGGCCGTCGCGCTGACCGGTGCGGGCATCAGCACGGACTCCGGCATCCCGGACTATCGCGGCCCGGGCTCGCCGAGTCGTACGCCGATGACGATCAGCGAGTTCGGCACGGGCGAGGAGGCCCGGCAGCGGTACTGGGCCCGCAGCCATGGCGGGTACGCGCGGATGACCCGGGCGCTCCCGAACGACGGGCACCTGGCTATGGCCGACTTGGAGCGGCTCGGCGCCATCCGCGGCCTGATCACCCAGAATGTCGACGATCTGCACCGGGCGGCCGGAAGCCAGAACGTGATCGACCTGCATGGCCGGATCGCCGATGTGATCTGCCTGGACTGCGCGGCCCGGACGCATCGGTACGAACTGCAGCACCGGCTCGCCGAACTCAACCCCGGCTTCGTCGAACGAGTCGGCGCGGCGATCGAGACGGCCCCCGACGGTGACGCGGTGCTGGCCGACGTGGCCGGGTTCCGGATCGCTGGTTGTACGGCGTGCGGTGGGCGGCTCAAGCCCGACGTGGTCTTCTTCGGCGAGAACGTCCCCCGTGGCCGAGTCGAGGCTGCCTTCGATCTGGTCGATCATGCGGATCTGTTGCTGGTCGCCGGCTCCTCGCTGACGGTGATGTCAGGTCTGCGGTTCGTACGACGGGCGCGGCTGCGACGAGACATCCCGGTGGTGATCATCAACCGGGGCCCGACCCGAGGTGACGAGTTCGCCACGCTGCTGATCGACGGAGGCTGCTCCGAGGTGCTACGCGCGGTCGTCGGGCTGTCATCAGGGGAAGATTGCTACGACCTTTACCCCAGCCCGGTTGGGCCGCCCGCTTGCGCCTGGCCGCTCGACCATAACGTCGCAGGGGTCCCCTGAGTCGGAAAGCGGCGACGGGTCAGAGGTCGAGTTGTCCGGCGATGCACGTCACGGTGCCGCCACCGACCCAGATGGTTTCATCGACGCCGACCGAGACGTGGACCCGTCCCGCGCGACCCAGCGCCGTACCCTGGCTGGCGACGTACGGCGCGGTGGCCTGACCGGTCCGCAGCAGCCATGGCGCGAGCGAGGCGTTCAAGCTCCCGGTCACCGGATCCTCCACGGTGGCACGGTCTTTGGGGAAGAACGCGCGTACCTCGACGGCGTACGGCGATCCTGGTGGGTACGGACCTACGACGCCCAGCTCGAGATCGACAAAGCCGGGCCGCACGGCAAGCACCGCGTCGGCGCTCTCGAGCAAGACGGCCACCCAACCCGGTCCGTTGTCGGCCCATTGGGCGTCCACGATGTCGGCTCGCCCGATTCCCAGCATTGCGGCGATGCGCTGCAGCAGCGCGTCGTCAACCGGCCCGTCACGCAACAACGGCGGCGCGGCGAAAGCCAGTCCGTGAGCGGTTTGGCGAATCCGGACCAGCCCGGCAGCGCACTGCTGCACGATCTCGTCCCGATCAGCGCCGTGCTCTCCCCAGGCATCGGCGCGGGCCTCGGGGCGCCCAGGTTGTCCGGTGGACAGCCAGGCATGGCAGGTGCCCAGCGTCGGGTGGCCCGCGAACGGGAGTTCGGCAACCGGTGTGAAGATCCTTACCCGGTAGTCGGCCCCGGGCTCGGTAGGCGGCAGGACGAACGTCGTTTCGGAAAGGTTCGTCCAGTGCGCGAAGCGCTGCATCTCCTCGGCGCTCAGACCTTGGCCGTCCAGTACGACGGCGACTGGATTTCCTCGATAGGGCGTATCGGTGAAGACATCGACCTGGTGAAACCGGCGGGCCATGTGTGCAGTCTCCTCCTGCACGTCGATCCCAGGCCGATCGCAGGCCGCTGCGCCGGCACTAGGCTCGGCCAGCCATGCGAGACAAAATGAGCCAGCCGCACCGGGCGTCGGCAGTTCGCGAGGTGGCCTATCCGGTGGAGCATGTCTGGTCGGCGATGGCGACTCTTCTGCCGTACTGCTCGGTCTGCGACGTCTCGGTAATCGTGGACAGCCCCGGAAGGCTCGAAGCCGGTACGAAGTTCCGCGCCTTCTCCGGCCGCGCCGCGCAGACCGACGGGATGCTTGCGGCCGAGGGCGGAATGCCCGGCGAGATCGTAGACTGGTCGCCGCAGCATTCGGTGGCGACCCGGCTCGAAGCCGGCCGCGAGACCGTCGTCGTGCGCGTCGAGATGGCCGCGGCCAGTCCGGACACCACTCTGGTGACGATCAGCGTCGAGGTGACACCGCACCTGGGCAGCCGACTCGCGGCGGCCATGAGTCGGTCCAGTCACGCCCGGATGGCTCGGCGCACGGTCGAGGGCGAGATCGCGAAGTTGCCGGCCCATCTTGCCTTGCTGGAAGAACCCCAGGGCTGATCGGTCGAAGATCATGAGCGCTTCAAGCGCAGTGTCGGTGCACTCAGGGCGCTCACGATCATGAAACCGTCGGCCAACATCGTCCGGATAACCCAGGATCCGTGCGGGCGCGGCCGTGTCGTCGCCGTTATGCGCACAAGGGCGATTCCCGACGGCCTTCGACGTGGCTAGTCCCGGCTCGGCCAGTCGAAGAAGCCGTTGCCTGACTTGGCCCCCAGTTCTCCACGGGCTACCTTGTCGCGCAACAAGTCCGGCGGAGCGAACCGATCGCCGAGGGTCGCCGTCAGGTGCTCGGCAATACCAAGCCGTACGTCGAGGCCCACAAGGTCCGTGAGCCGCAGCGGACCCATCGGCCACCGGTAGGCCAGCCGCATCGCCGTGTCGATGTCCTCGGCACTTCCGACGCCCTCTTCGAGCATCCGGATCGCCTCGAGCCCGACTGCGACGCCGAGCCGGCTGGTGGCGAAACCGGGAGTGTCCCGGACGAGGATGGATTCCTTGCCCAGTGCGGTGATCCAGCCGCGGGCCCGCCCGATCACCGCGTCGGTCGTACCGTCATGGCGGATGAGCTCGACCAGGACACTGGCCGGTACCGGGTTGAAGAAGTGCATGCCGAGAAAGCGGCCCGGATCCGTCACGGCGGCGGCAAGCTCGGTGATCGGCAGCGACGAGGTGTTCGTCGCGAGCATCGCCTCCGGCCCAGCGGCGGACGAGATGCGTTGCAGCACCTCGATCTTCATCGTGACATCTTCGGGTACGGCTTCGACGTAGAGTTCCGCGTCGGTCGGCAGTGCGCCCGTACGTACGTCAATCCGTGCAAGAACAGCGGCGGCAGAGTCGATCTTGCCCCGTTCCTCAGCTTTGACCAACCCTGTGTTCAGCCGGTCCCGGGCGGCGGCGGTGAACTCCTGGCTCGCCTCGATCACCGTCACTGTCGAGCCGACTGTGGCGAAGGACTGCGCGATGCCAGCGCCCATCGTTCCGCCGCCGACAACTACGACTCTCTCGGGATACATGGCCTCATCCTGCCCACCGCCCGGCCACGGATCGCACACCCCGCCACCCGGGCCGCGGGTCTTCTCCGCCAGCCGAGCCGCCTTTGCCTACTCCGTGTGCCGACATGCCGGTCGCCTAGCCAGCGGGTCTCGACACCCGGTAGGCAAAGGCCGCGTCACGTCCGGGTCGGCTGTCTCGTCCATTGGGTACGGCATGCGCCATGCCGCCCTCGCCGCTGCGCGGAGTAGGACGTACGGGAAGGTAGGCCTTGTGCAAGCAGAGCGCGCGGCGGAGATCTTCGCCGAGCAGCGGGCCCATCTTCTCGGTGTCTCCTATCGGCTGACCGGCAGCTGGGCCGATGCCGAGGACCTAGTGGCCGAGGCGTGGCCGCGGTGGGCGGAGCACGCCGATGAGGTGGTCGACCCGCGAGCCTGGCTGACCCGGGTCGTCGGGCGGCTGTCGTTGGATCATCTGCGCTCGGCCCGGGTGCGGCGCGAGACCTACGTCGGGCCGTGGCTGCCCGAACCGTTGATCACCGCGGCGCCCGTCACAGCCGGCGGTGGCGGCTTGGGCAGCCGCGGCGTCGGCAGCCGCGGCGTTGGAGGCAGCGGCGCTGGGGGTGGTGCAACCACCGATGTCGGTGCCAGCGGCCCGGGGTCGGACCCGCTCGACGTCCTGGTCCAGGACGAGTCGGTACGGATGGCATTTCTGGTCCTGCTCGACGAACTCAGCCCGGAGCAACGCCTGGCCGTCGTCCTGCACGACGTACTCGCCCTGGACTTCACCGATATCGCCGACGTGCTCGGCTGTTCGATCAGTAATGCCCGGCAGCACGCCTCCCGAGGACGGCGGCGGCTGAGCGAGGCCGACCCAGTGCCGCGCCAGTCGGCCGAACTGGGCTGGTCGGTGCTCGGCGAGATGTCCACCGCGCTGTTCGCCGGGGACATCGATCGGTTGGCCCGACTGCTGGCGCCGGATGTGGTGCTCACCAGCGACGGTGCCGGCGAGGTCACTGCGGCCCGACGACCGGTCGTGGGTGCCGCCAAGGTCGCTGGGTTCCTGACCGGACTCGTCGCGCGGTACGGGCAGGGCGCGAGCGTCGAGCCGGTCCTGGTCAACGGTGATCCGGGCTTCCTGGTCCGGGTGGACAGCGCCGAGCCGCGGGTCCGGCGGTCGGGCCTGAGCCGGAAGCGCGCCGGGGCAGGGGTGGGAATTGCCCCGATCTCTGCGTTCACCTTCAGCCTTCGCGGTCGCCAGATCGTCGCCATGTACGCCGTGCTCGCCCCAGCCAAGCTCACCCGCCTCCGCTGAACCCGCTACCTCGCCGCCTCCGCTTCGCAGACCGCACTTTCTCCGGAGAAAGTCACTTCAGGGGGCGCGCAGACCGCACGTTCTCCGGAGAAAGTCACTTATGGGCAATCTGGCGGGACACCGCGGCGTGCGCCGGGAGCGGGACGACGCAGGCATCGCCAGTGCTGAAGCCCTGCGAGTGAACGCCCAGGCTGCTGTTGAACCGGGCCCGCATGTTCTCCAACGCGATCAGATACGTCAGTTCCACCACGCCGGCATCGCCGAACCGTTCCCGCAGGTCGGCGACCAGCTCGTCAGAGATCGCGGACAGCTCACCGCTGACCGCCTCGGCGTACCCGAACGCCGCCCGCTGGTCGGCATCAAAGGCGTCTGACGTACGCCAGCGCGCGGCCTCTTTTAGCGTCGCCGGGTCCAACCGCTTGCGCTCCCACAGCGACGCGCCGAAGTCGACGCACCACGAACAGCCCAGGTGCACGGCGGTGACGAAGACGACCAGGTGATTCAGGTGCTCGGGCAGCACGCTGCGTCGGCGCTCTCCGGCCATTTCCATCAGCGCCCATGGCCAGAAGACGCCGGGATGATGGCTCATCACCAACGCGCTGTCGAGCTCGGCGCCGTAGCTCTTGCGGGCATAACCGAGGGCTCCCCTGGTCAGGAACGACGGCCGCTTCGTACGGTCCTTCAGGGCGAGCGGGATACGGGCCACGGGTGCCTCCAGCACGTGTGTAGCCCGCCGATCGGGCCGTCGTCAGTACGACGAGGTAGCCGTCGACGACGTGACAGCACCGAGACCAAGCCCGATGCAGCACCGAGGTCCGGCGCCGAGACCCAGCCCCGAGACTCAGCCCCGAGGCTCGGGACCGAGATCGGGAGCGCCTGAGGTCCAGTGCGGCTGCCCCGGGCGCTCATGATCATGCTGCCGAGGCGACGCGCACGAGTAGAGCGATCAGCATCGGCTTTCGGCTCACGCGTCGGGGCAGTCGCGACAAGAAGCAGTTGCCTGCGGAATGCGGGGAGGCCTTTGCGCCCGGCTACCAGAGTCCGGCCGGGAGTTGGCCCTCGAGAGCGAGCAGCGCCTGCTTGGATTCGACGCCGTCCCCACCGCTGAACCCGCCCAACCCGTTTCCGGCCACCACCCGATGGCAGGGCACGAGGATCGGAATCGGGTTGCTGCCCATGATCGAACCGATGCCGCGCGCCGGGATCGTCGACCCGCACCGCTTGGCCAGCTCGCCGTAAGTCACGACCTGTCCGAAGTGCACGGTCTCGCAGAGCTTCCCCAGCACCAGGCGCTGGGCCGCCGACATCAGCCGCCAGTCCAGCGGCACGGTGAACTCACGCAGCGAACCGGTGAAGTACGCCGCCAACTCTGTACGGACCAGGTCGGTTCGAACCGGATCGTCGACCACCGCAAGCCCGATCCGTGCAGCGATCCGAGACCGTACGTCGGGGCTGTCCCGGAAGTGCGTCGCTGCCACCCCCGACTCGGTGACCGCAACCAGGATGTCCCCGACCGGGGTCGGTACGGCGGCAAAGGCCACCGCGTCGACCGTGCCTCCTGAGGGCGGCTCGACAGTCACGTCCGGACGGGTCTGCACATGACCATCCTGCGCCACCCCACCGACCCTTCCTGTTGATCATCGGCAAAATTGGGGGTTCTCGCGGGGGAAACCCCCATGTCGCCGATGATCAACTTTGCGCGAGGGGTGACTTGCGCGCCATCGACTCAGCCGATGGCGTTCGGCCCGTCGGTCGTGAACATCGTGACCAGGTCCATCCCGCCCCAGTCCTGCAGGTTGGCACCGGAGGCGCCCCATTCCGGGGATTTGAACGCCGCCTTCATCGAGTCGGCGTCGGCGAAAACGAGCTCGGCGATCAGGTAGTAGGCCGGTTCGCCGACCAACTGCCGCTTGACCCGGTGCACCTTGTTCTCCAGAAGCCCGGGCGTACCCGCCACGATCGGCACGTGCGTACCGAAGTAGCTCGAGTCGAAGGCGTCGGCATCTGGCGGCGTGCGATAGAGGGCGAAGAAGGACACCGTCATCTCTGGACCGCCTTGATCTCCAGGAACTCCTCGAGCCCGGCGGTACCGAACTCACGGCCGTTGCCGGACTGCTTGTATCCGCCGAAGGGCGCCATCCAGTTCCACCGGCCGTTGTTGACGTCCACCTGGCCTGCCCGGAGCCGCTTGGCCACGGCCACCGCGGCGTCGCCATCAGCGCCGTAGACGCCGGCGGCAAGTCCGTACTGCGTGTCGTTGGCGATCCGGACCGCTTCGTCCACAGTGGAGTACGGCAGTACGACGGTGACCGGGCCGAAGACCTCCTCCTTGGCGATCTCGGAGTCCAAGTCGACATCGGTGAGCACGGTCGGGGAGACGAAGAAGCCCGACTCGACACCATCCGGCGCATCCGGGCCACCGGTCACCACGCGGGCACCGTCGGCGACCGCGCGGTCCAGGAACCCGCGTACCCGATCGCGCTGTGCCTCGGACACCAAGGGCCCCAACCGAGTTCCCTCGGTCATCGGGTCGCCGGTGACATGAGACTCGGCGGCTTTGGCAGCGGCGGTCAGCGCCTCGTCCAGGCGCTCGCCCGGTACGAGGATGCGGCTGAACGCCGTACACCGTTGTCCGGCGTTGGTGAAGCACTGGGCGACTGAGGACTTGATCGCCTTCGCGAAGGCCTCGTTGTCCAGGTCGTCCAGGATGACCGAGGCGGACTTGCCGCCCAGCTCGAGAGCGACCCGCTTCACGGTCTGCGCAGCAGTCGCCGAGATCTCCCGACCGGCTCGGCCCGACCCGGTGAAGCTGACCATGTCCACGTCGGGGTGACCGACCAGGGCCTGGCCGATCTCCGGGCCGGCGCCGCTGATCAGGTTGAACACACCTGCAGGGAGGCCGACCTCGTCGAGGATCCGGGCGAACTCGTACGAGATCAACGGAGCGACTTCGCTCGGCTTGAGCACGACTGTGTTTCCGGCCAGCAGTGCCGGTGCGACCTTGGCCACGACCTGGTGCAGCGGGTAGTTCCACGGCGTGATCGCGGCCACAACGCCGATCGGCTCCCGGACGATCAGCGAGTTGCCGACCTCGGTCTCCCAGGCGAAGTCCTCGGCCAGCTTGGCGTAGGTCCGCAGCGTGCCGATCGGCGTGCCGAGTTGGATCAGCTTCGCCATCTTGAGCGGCATCCCGAGCTCGGCGGTGATCACCGCGGCGAGTTCGTCGGTGCGCTCGGTGAGCAGGTCGGCGACCCGGTTGAGGTAGGCCGCACGCTCACCGACCGGCGTTTGCGACCATGTCTCAAAGGCCCGGCGGGCAGCAGAGACGGCTGCGTCGACGTCCTCGGCCGATCCGGCCGGGACTCGCGCGATGACCTGCTCGGTGTAGGGGTTGTGGACATCGATCAGCGCGTCATTGGTCGACGGGACCCAGGCGCCTCCGACGTAGATCTCGCGCAGGACCTGTGCGTCGACCGAGGACTGCGTGGCGGTTGCGGTCATGTGGATCAGAACTCCTTGCGGTTGCGGCAAAGGCGACGGTGACTTCCTCAGCATCGTAGGCAGCACGCCGGCGTACGGGTACGAGCGAGGCGCCAAGTTGTGCCCGGAGCGATCCGGGGCAGGACCGGATCGGCCCAGTTTCCATGATCATGAGCGCCTCGGGTGCGGTCACACTGCATCCCCAGCGCTCAGGATCATCGGAATCCCCAGCGCTCAGGAGGATCGGCGTCCCGAGCGCTCAGGAGCGTCGACACTGGCCTGGTCGGTAGGCCCCGGATGCGTGGTCTTCCGGCCGGGGACGAAGCTGGCTGCAATGAGCAGCACGTCGGCGGCCGAGAACGCCCGAGCGATCCTGCGCCCACACGCCGGCGCCGGCGCCGCCTTTACGCTGACCAGGCACGACCCGAGCCCCGCCCTGGCTCCCTTCGTCGACTACCACTGGGTCATCGAGTGGGACCTGACCGGCCGCCCCGATCACATCCAGCGGGTGCTGCCGAGCCCTTCCGTGCACCTGTCCATCGAGCCGCACCGGGCCCGGATCACCGGCATCATGACGAAGTTCGACTTCGCCGAGGCGCTCAGCGGTACCGGCCGGGTGCTCGGCGTACGGTTCCGGCCCGGCGGCCTGCGGCCGTTCCTGACCGGACCGGTCTCGATGTGCACTGACCGAGAGGTGCCGATCGAGGAGCACTTCGCGGTCGATGTGACCGACTGGCACGACCGAGTCGCCGCGGCTGCATCGGCCGCCAGCGCCGCCGCGACCGCTGATGAGGTGCTCGGCCCGCTGGTACCGCCGATCGATCCGGTCGTCGACCAAGTCGCCGAGATCACGAACGGCATCCGTGACGACGTCGAGTTGACCCGGGTCGACGCGGTGGCACGGCGGTACGGGATCGGCGTACGGCGGTTACAGCGGTTGTTCACCGACTACGTCGGGATCGGGCCCAAGTGGGTGATCCGCTGCTATCGGCTGCACGAAGTCGCCGGTCGGGCCGCCTCGGGCGAGGACGTGGATTGGGCCCAACTGGCCGCCGAACTCGGCTACAGCGACCAGGCGCATCTGATCCGCGAGTTCACCGCGGTGGTCGGCGAGCCGCCCGCCCGGTACGCCCGTACGGCCCGTCCTGCCCGCGCCTGAGCGTGCCTCAGTTGCTTCCGGTGAGCCGGAATGCGGCGATCACGCTGACGATCCCGACCAGCCCAAAGGTGTTGCCGGGCAGCGGCTGCCCGATCGCGACGACACCGAGCGCTGTGCCGCCCATGAGCACGACCTTGCCGCTGACCTGGAGCGCGACGGGGAGGCCGACGACCGACTTCGGGGCGAGCAGGACGCCCCACACCGCCGCCACGAGCAGCGGGAAGGCAATGCCAAGCGTGATCGAGGCGGACGGGCCATCGCCCATCGTCGCCCCGAGGACGGCTAGTCCAGCCAACATCGCGAGCTCGCTCAGGAAGACGAGCACGAGCAATACGCCTGTGCCGCCGGAAACTTCGATCGATCCGCTCATCGACTCAGCGTCTCGATCCGGAAGATCGGGTGCCTGGGTGCGATCGAGAGCAGCTGAGAGTCGGTCGAGTCCGGTCCGACGCCGGCGAAGAACTGGCCGACCTCCCACTTCCAGCGTCGTAGGTAGGCACGTAGGACGGCGATCAGCAAGGCGTCGTCCTGCTGAGCGGCCCGCGCTGCAGTCTGCTCAGCGGTCCGGTGCGTGTCGTCCGAGCGGCCGGCTATCTCGGTCGCGGTGAAGGTCTCCACCCGCCGGCCGACGACGAGTTCGCCAGTGCCGGCAGCCCGCAGATTGCGTACCCAATCGGTTTGCCCCCGTGGAGCTACGAGGTAGCGCTCGCCGTCCAAGCTAAGCACGTTCACCGGGTTGGTACGGACCTGCCCGCTCACTCGGCCGCGGACCCGCAACACCCGCGAACCCGCGACGCTCACGCCCATTCGGGTCATTCGGGCGATCCCGCGGTTCAGGATGTTGCGGGTCAACCATCCTGGCGGCTGGTAGTGCGCGGACTCTTTCATCGCATCCCTCGTCTCTCTCGATAACGAGAGCAGTGCTCTCGAATAGGAGCAGCATGCACGCATCGCAAGTAAACAGCAAGAGCGGTGCTCACATTTGTAACCAGTGACACCCAATTGGTGCGATCATGTGCCGATGGCTGCCATCCGTACGGCGCGGGAGCGTGCCCGTACCGAAGTCACGGCGGAGATCCTGAGAGCCGCGCGTGACCAACTGGCCGAACAGGGGGCCGCCGGGCTATCCCTGCGCGCTGTCGCCCGGGAACTCGGCATGGTGTCCTCAGCGCTCTATCGCTATTTCCCCAGCCGCGACGAGCTACTCACCGCGTTGATTCTCGAGGCCTACGGCTCCTTGGCCGACGCCGGAGCCGCCGCGCGGGCCCGGATCGGACGTGCAGATCACCGGCGTCGCTGGCTGGTGACCTGTCGGGCAGTACGCCGTTGGGCGCTCGCGCATCCGCACGAGTACGCCTTGATCTACGGCTCGCCGGTCCCGGGCTACCTGGCGCCGAAGGAGACGATCGAGCCAGCGGCACGGGTGATGCTGCTCTTCGCGGACGTCGTGCGCGACGCCGTGGCCGCCGAAGCGTTGGTCGCTGAACCGGCGCAGTGTGAGGCGCCATTGCCCTACCGCTTGGAAGTCCAATTGCGGGCCGTGGCCCAAGAGTTCGCTGGTGAGGTTCCTGAAGTCGTGCTGGCCCGGATGTTCTACGGATTCAGCCAATTGCTCGGCATGATCAGTTTGGAGCTGTACGGCCATTTCGTCGGCAGCCTCGATCCCGCCGAAGCGTTCTTCGACTACGCGATGAGCACGACCGCCGATCTGATCGGCCTACCGGCGGCCTGAGTCAGCGCGGGGCCGGCACCGGGGGGACGATCTGCGGCCTACCGCCGGGCTCGGCGCCGGGCTCGAAGTCTGGTTCGGCGTCTCGTTCGGCGCGTGCTTCGGGTGCGCGGGCGAGGACGACGACAGCCGCCCGGGCGCTGCCCGCGTGCCCGCTCAGGTCTCGGATCCCGATCACATTCCGCATGCCCAAGCCCTGTCACCGCGCGCGGCAAGCCGTACCGTTGCGCACCATCCGACCATCAACAAATGCATGTCGGATGCCAGACCCCCTCCGAACATCCATTCGAACAGTCCTTGTGGCACTGTGACTCGGATGACCGCGCCGCGTCGTATCAAGGCAGGTCAGCGGCGCCCGTACGACACCGAGTCGCTGCTGGCCGTCGCGGTCAGCGTCTTCAACACGCGCGGGTACGACGGGACGACG
>JALZIL010000175.1 GCA_030860305.1 Actinomycetota bacterium | reverse complement strand
CGGCAATCCGTTGTCGTCCCAGCCCATCGGGTAGAAGACGTTCTTTCCCCTCATCCGCTGGTAGCGAGCGATCACGTCGGTGTGGGTGAAGGAGAAGGCATGCCCGACATGCATGTCACCGCTGGCGGTCAGCGGGGGAGTGTCGATGGAGAAGACCTGATCCCGGGTGGTGTCGGGATCGAAGTCGTAGGTGCCCTGCTCGGCCCATACCCGCGCCCAGCGCTCCTCGATGCCATCAAGGGTTGGCTTGTCGGGCACGGTGGACGTACCTGACCGGCCGTGGGCGGCGCTGGGGTTCGCGGACATGGCTGGCATCCTAGGAAGTGTGCAGAAGGCCGCCCCGGACAGGGAAACGATTACCGGGTTAGTCCGGGTGGAGGCCGAACTCCGGACCCGCTGGCCCGAGTCGCGCCTGTCGCCAACGTTAGTACGGATGGCCGCACTGGCTGACGCGCTGGGGTCTCCGCAGGCTGCCTTCCCGGTCATCCAGATCACGGGTACGAACGGCAAGACATCTACCGCCCGGATGGTCGACGCCCTGTTGCGCTCCTTCGGCCTGCGGGTCGGACGTTTCACCAGTCCGCACCTGACGTCGGTCACCGAGCGGATCGTGATCGACGGCGAGCCGATCAGCGAGGAACGCTTCGTCGAGGTCTACGACGAGATCGCCCCGTTCGTCGCACTGGTGGATGCCGGTCAAGAGATCCCGCTGTCCTACTTCGAGGTGCTGACTGGCATGGGGCTCGCCGCCTTCGCTGATGCCCCAGTCGACGTGGCGGTGCTCGAGGTGGGGATGGGCGGGGCCTGGGATACCACCAACGTCGCCGACGCTCAGGTCGCTGTTGTCACCAGGGTTGCTCTGGATCACACCAACTATCTGGGTCCCGACGTCGCCGCGATCGCCGGCGAGAAGGCCGGGATCATCAAGGCCGAGGCCACCGCGGTGCTGGCAGCGCAGGAGCCTGCCGCCGCCGAGGTGCTGGTGCGCCGGGTGGTCGAGGTGGACGCCACGGTGGCCCGCGAGGGGGCCGAGTTCGGGATCGTGGACCGTGCGGTCGCCGTGGGCGGGCAGGTGCTGGCTTTTCAGGGACTCGGCGGGACCTACGAGGAGATCTACCTCGCCCTGCACGGGGGGCACCAGGCACACAACGCCGTCCTGGCCCTGGCCGCCGTAGAGGCGTTCTTCGGTGCCGGTGCGGGGACCGGTCCGCTGGACATCGACGCCGTACGCGCAGGCTTTGCCGCCGCGACATCCCCTGGGCGGTTGGAATCGGTGCGCTCGGACCCGACGGTGCTGATCGATGCTGCGCACAATCCGTCCGGGATGGCCGCTTCGGCGGCCGCCCTCGACGAGGCCTTTGACTTCACCCGGTTGATCGGGGTCATGGCCTGCTTGGCCGACAAGGATGTCCGGGGGATCCTGGAGATCGCCGAAACCGTGCTGCACGAGGTGGTGGTAACCCAGAACAGTTCACTGCGAGGCCTGTCTGCCGATGAGTTGGCAGCCATCGCGGTACCGGTGTTCGGGGCCGACCGGGTCGTCGTTGTACCCGACCTTCTGACCGCGATCGAAACCGCCGTAGAACTGGCCGAGAACGATGTCGACGTGCTCTCCAGAGTCGGTGTGCTGATCACGGGTAGCGTGGTGACGGCAGGGGATGCGCGTGCCCTGCTCGTCGGCAGCGACTGAGTCCACTGCCGCCGATGACCGCCCCATCCGCGTCAGAAGATCCGAGTGAAGGGCACCTTGAGCCAATAGGTTCGAGTAAAGGGCACCTTCACTCGAGTGGGAATCAGCGATTAGCCAAGGTCCTGAACGGGGCCGGGGCCGCCGTCCTGATCCTCGAGGTGCTCGTCGTGCTCTTCGTTCCTCGGGCGATCGCGCAGAGCGGGCCCGGACTGACCCCGTGGCGCCTGGCTGCTGTGCTCGCCGTGGCTGTGCTCCTGATCGCGGTGGCCGGGCTGCAGCGTCGGTCATGGGGTCCGCAGGCCGGTCTGGCCGCACAGCTGCCAGTGCTGGCGACCGGATTCTTCACTGCCGTGATGTGGTTCCTCGGGGCACTCTTCGTGCTGCTGTGGGTCTTTCTGCTGCGGATCCGGGCTGAACTGCTCGAATCGCCGCCCGTACGGCCGGCCAACGGCGATGGGTAGGCTCCGCGGCCGTGCCTGATTCCGAACGCAGCCTCGTCCTGGTCAAGCCCGACGGCGTACGCCGTGCTCTGATCGGTGAGGTGATCACCCGCATCGAAGCCAAGGGACTGCGCGTCGTGGCCCTGCAGTTGCGCTCACTGGACCGGGAGACTGCAGCGCAACACTATGCCGAACACGACGGCAAGCCGTTCTTCGATGATCTCCTGGAGTTCATCACCGGCGGTCCGCTGGTTGCCATGGTGATCGAGGGGCCGCGGGCCATCCCGGCGTTCAGGGCCTTGGCCGGCGCCACCGACCCGGTTGCTGCCACGCCGGGCACCATCCGCGGCGATTTCGCCCTCGAGGTGCAGGACAACATCGTGCACGGCTCGGACTCGTCGGAGTCCGCTGCACGCGAGATCGCCCTGTTCTTCCCCGACCTCGGCTGACCGGATCAGAGGTCGATGTCGACCACGACCGGGGCGTGGTCGGAGGGCAGCTTCCCCTTCCGTGCCGCGCGGTCGACGTAGGCGTCGGTGACCCGGGCCGACGCCGTTGCCAAAACCAGATCGATCCGCATGCCCAGATCCTTGTGGAACATGCCGGCGCGGTAGTCCCAATAGGTGAACGGATGGCCGCCCTTTCCCGGCCGCGCGCGTACGTCGGACAGACCCCAGTCCACGAGCGCCTGGACGCTGGCCCGCTCGGCCGGTGTCACGTGCGTCGACCCGGAAAACGCCCTGACGTCCCACACGTCGTCGTCTGTCGGCGCAACGTTGAAGTCGCCCATGATCACCAGCGGCTGGGTGGGTTCGAAGCCGTCCAGACGCGCTCGGAGTGCCGCCAGCCACTCGAGTTTGTACGGGTACTGCGCGTCGTCAGGGGAGCGGCCGTTGGGCACGTACACGCTGGTGACGTGCAAGGGACCGCACTGGGCGGCGGCAAGCCGAGCCTCCGGGTAGCCCGCCAGTTCGGTGATCGGGTCGGTGAGTCCGAGCTTGGACAGAATCGCCACCCCGTTCCATCGGCCGTCGCCGGCCGCCATGGCTTCGTACCCGAGTGCCTGCACAGGCAGATAGGGGAAGGCGCCCGCCGCGCACTTGGTCTCCTGCAGCGCGACGACGTCAGGGGCCGTTTCCTCGAGCCATGGCAGTAGCCGAGGCAGTCGGGCCCCGAT
>JALZIL010000174.1 GCA_030860305.1 Actinomycetota bacterium | reverse complement strand
GACCTCGGTGATCTTCTCGCTCGAGATGAGCAAGTCCGAGATCACCATGCGGCTGCTCTCGGCCGAAGCCAAGGTCCCGCTGCACCACATGCGCTCGGGGCACATGAACGACGACGACTGGACCAAGTTGGGCCGGCGGATGGGCGAGGTCGCCGACGCGCCGCTCTACATCGACGACTCGCCGAATCTCACGATGATGGAGATCCGGGCCAAGTCGCGGCGCCTCAAGCAGCGCCATGACCTGCGCCTGGTGATCGTGGACTACCTGCAGCTGATGACCAGCGGACGCAAGGTCGAATCCCGCCAGCAGGAGGTCTCTGAGTTCTCCCGCCAGCTCAAGCTGCTGGCCAAGGAGCTCGACGTACCCGTGATCGCGGTGTGCCAGCTCAACCGCGGCCCCGAGCAGCGCCAGGACAAGAAGCCGATGCTCTCCGACCTCCGCGAATCGGGCTGTCTGCCCGCGAGCACGCGGATTCTGCGGGCCGACACCGGTGCCGAGGTGACGATCGGTTCGCTGTTCGCCTCCGGTGAGCGTGACGTCCCGGTCTGGTCACTCGATGACCGGCTGCGGCTGGTCCCCAAGACCATGACTCATGCCTTCTCGTCCGGGGTCAAGGAGGTGTTTCGGCTGCGGCTGACATCCGGCCGCGAGATCGAGGCAACCGCGAGTCATCCGTTCCTCACCATGGACGGCTGGATTCCGCTGCGCGAACTGACCGTCGGCAGCCGCGTCGGCGTCCCCCGCCACGTGTCCGCCCCGCTGGCGACAAAGGAATGGCCCGAGGAACGGGTAGTCATGTTGGCGCACTTGCTGGGTGACGGCTCCAACGTAGCGCGGCAACCAATTCGGTACGCAAGTATCGACGAGGCAAACCTGTCGGCGGTCGAACAGGCCGCGCTGCACTTCGGGATAACCGGAATCCGAGACGACTATCCGGCGGCTCGGGTCACGACACTGCGGCTGCCTGCTCCGTATCGGTTGGCCCGGGGGCGCCGTAACCCCATCGCTTCATGGCTGGACGAGTTCGGGCTCTTCGGTCTACGGAGTCATGAGAAGTTCGTGCCGGACGAGGTGTTCGGGCTTCCGACCGGCCAGGTGCGGCTGTTCCTCCGGCACCTGTGGGCCACGGACGGAAGTGTGCGCTGGGACGAGCGGGCCGGTCAGTGCCGCCTCTATTACGCCTCGACCAGCCGACGCCTGATCGACGATGTGGCGCGGCTTCTACTTCGCTGCAACGTGATGACTCGGATCAAGAAGGTAGGCAAGGAGGGCTACCGCGACGGTTGGCATCTGTACGTCTACGGAGCCGAGCAACAGCTTCGCTTCCTCGATGAGATCGGGGTTAACGGTGTGCGCGGCGTCGCGGCTAGCGATTGCGCCGATCGGCTCCGCGGGATCACCGGCAACACCAACCTCGACACGATCCCGAAAGAGGTATGGACCCGGGTTCGCGGCCTACTGCACGAGAGGCAGACCACGCATCGGGAGTTCGCCTCGGGGATGGGGACCGCGTTCTGCGGGTCGACACTCTGGAAGCACGCACCCAGCAGGGAACGATTGGGGCGGGTGGCCGCTCTGCTCGACGACGCTGCCCTCGACATCCTCGCGACCAACGACATCTTCTGGGACACGGTGGCCGAGATCACTTCTGTGAGCGAGCAGGAGACCTACGACGCGACCGTCCTAGGCAGCCACAACTTCGTCGCCAACGGTGTCGCCGTGCACAACTCGCTGGAGCAGGACGCTGACGTCGTGCTGCTGATCCACCGCGAGGATTTCTACGAGCCGGAATCCCCGCGCGCCGGCGAGGCGGACCTGCTCGTGGTCAAGCACCGCAACGGCCCGACCGGCACGGTGACCGTCGCCTTCCAGGGTCACTACAGCCGCTTCGTCGACATGGCCCGCTGACCGTTGTCCGGCAAGCGCTGAAATGCCAATTGACCTACCGAAATGACAATTCGTGACAATCACCTCCTGCTCCGCATGCTGTCTCCTATGTCGTTCGATTACCGAGACGACCTCTCCTCGCCGATGAGCGCTTGCATGGTTGCAGGGCTGAGGGTTATGACCCTGGCCCACTTGTGCCCCTCAGCCTCGGTAGGCGACGAGCCTCGGTGTGGGCATGGACACCTAGTAGGCCCTCACGCAATGGTTGTGAGGATTTGGACCGTGTAGCTATGCGACGACGCTGCTCGTCGTCGAGCGAACCGAGCCAGGCCGCCGCGGACTCGGCCATCGCGTCCGCCACCCGCTGGCGCGACTCCGTGGGGCGAACCCAAGCCCGCCCGGTCAGGCGGGCTCGACCGTCGTGCGCATGACGCAGTTGCACTTGCCCTTGCTGCGCACGAACTCGAACCCCGCCTTCTCGAACTGGCGGAGGGTGCTGTTGTAGAGGAACGACGCCGACATCTTCTTGCCCTGGGTGTCCCGCGGGTAGCCCTCGACCACGCCGCCGCCGGCCTGGGCGATGAGGTCGAGTGCCCCGAGTAGCGCGGCCGCCGAGACGCCCTGGCGGCGGTGGTTGCGGTCGATGAAGAAGCAGGTGAGCCGGTAGTCGGGCACCAGGTCCTGCTCCGGCTGATACTGCGCGCGGTGGTAGATGTTCGGCAATTCCTCCGGCGTGCCGTTTTCGCACTACCCCACCGCCACGTCGCCGTCGAAGACCAGGGCGGCGTGCGCCATGCCCTCCTCGACCAGCCGGTGCTTGCGGTCGTGGGGGCCTCGGCGGCTTTCTCCTCGGCGCTGCGTGCCAGGTGAAACCACGTGCACCAGCACCCGCCCCACACGCCGTTGTGCTTCTGGGCCAGCGCGGCGAATGCCTCCCACGTCGCGGGCGTCAGCGGCCTGATCTCGAAGTCACCCATGCCGGTCCTCGCCAACGTCGACCTCTCCTGAGCCAAAGTGAACCACCGAGCCCCCCGTCGGGCACCGGGATGGAGCTCCGCGACCGGCGACCGGGTCGAATGGCTGCGGGCCAGACGGCCGGGGACCGAACCAGAGGGTCTCGAACGTCGGTGTCGGATTCCGTACGCCGATCGTCCGGAATCCTGGTTATGTTCCCGTTCATGGACATGCTGACGGGTGAGCAGATCGCCGACGCCAATCTCACTGACTGGCGCAAGCTGGGTCAGGGATTACATGCCCGCTACCTGGTCGGCGACTTCAGCGCCGGCGTTCGGTTCGTCGCCGCAGTGGGCGAGGCCGGCGACGCGCTCGGCCACCACCCGCGCGTGACGATGGGAGCGGGGTACGTCGACCTCAGGTTGCTCAGCGACGACGCCGTCTACCGCGACGACGAGGGCACCGAGCACGTCGTCGAATGGGTGACCCAGCAGGACGTCGATCTCGCGCGACGGGTCACCGAGATCGCCGCCGAGCAGGCCGTCGACGCCGACCCGGCCTCGATCAGCACGATCGAGCTCGCCCTCGACACGGCGCACGCCGCGACGAGCGCCCGGTGTGGGCGGCCCTGCTGACCGGGAGCACCGAGGCCCGGGGGCGCGGGACCATCGGCGACGACGTCCGGGACGCCACGGGACGGGTACCGATCCTGTGGTTCCAGGACACCGACGAGCACGAGACCCCGCGTCAGCGGTTCCACGTCGACGTCTGGGTGTCGCCC
>JALZIL010000169.1 GCA_030860305.1 Actinomycetota bacterium | reverse complement strand
CGGCATAGGGCAGCGGCTGCGGACTGCCGTCGACGTCGATGATGGACAGCCGGTTGAACCCGAGGACGACGTTGTCATCGCTCCAGACATCCCGGTCGTCGGGCCCTCGGTGGTGCAGGCACCCGAGAGCCTCGGTGACGTCATCGAGCCGGGCTTTGGCCTGACCGTCGAAGCTGAGGAATCCCACTAGTCCGCACACGTGTCGCCGTACTCCTGTCTGCTTCGATCGCGAGGCTTGCGACCTAGTATCTCGTCATGGTCGGCATGGAGACCGAGGCAAGCCCCGCCGAGCGTGTCCGAGCGCTGTGCGCCGTACGGGGCGAGGCGTCGGTTGCCGACGGATGTGCCGAGATCCTCCGAAGCGGCTCGTGGGAGGACCGGGAGTTGATAGCCGTGCTCGGCGGTCGGCACGCCGTTCATGAATACGGGCGCACGGAACCGGCGAAGTCCGACCAGAGCTACTGGGCACCGACCTGGGCAGCCAGGGGTCTGCTCTACGCCTGGGCCGACGCGGCGGCTCCGGCGGTGGTGGGAGCGCTCGGAGACGAGTACTGGCGGGTGCGGGAGATGGCGGCAAAGGTGGTGGCCGTGCGGGAGATCGGGTCGGCCGGTGACGCGGTGGCGGGGTTGGTCGACGACCCGGTCCCGCGCGTACGAGCGGCCATCGCGCGTGCGCTGGGTGTAGTCGGTGAAGGCGAGCACGCGTGGGCCGCACTGGCGCTGGCCCACGACAGCGACGTGCAGGTCCGGGTCCGAGGTGAACAGGCGATCGCCGCGATGAGTGCCCGGCTCGACCGGGACCTGCGCGACCTTCCTCGCCTCCATTAGTCCATAGGCCTGCGCGGGATCTGACGAGAGCCGTCAGGCAGGAGCTGCGACGGCGAACCCGAGCCCTGCGGCGGCCGTTGCCATCCGGTGGTCGTAGGTGCAGACCCGGCTCAAGTCGTCCTCGAGTTGGACCGCGGTCGCCAGGTGGATCGCGTCCAGGGACCGTAGTTCGTACGAAAGCATGGCACCGGCGGTTCGAAGAATCCGGTCGCTGACTCGAACCACTTCGAGCCCGAGCAGCACCTGCGCTCCTTGAGCGATCGCCACCGCCCCGAGCGGAAGGAGCGCTCTGGCGATCTCGGTTCTGGCCAGGGCGCTGGTCACCAGGGGACCTTTTCGTCGCAGGTAGCGCCGCAGGGCCGTCGACTCCGGTTCACTCACGACGAGTTTGACGATCGCCGATGAGTCCAGGTATGTCGCCCGCTCAGCGCTCATCGCCGCGCAGGCGGGCCAGCACCTGAGATGCGCTCGGCTGCCCGGTGGGTAGGACCAGCGGATCAGGAAGTTCGTCGAAGCGCCGGGTGGCGGGGGTGATGTCGCCGGTCGCCCGGAGCTGATCAAGGGAACTGCGGTCTGGTATCGGACCGAGAACGGCAACCGGCCTGCCCCGATCGGTGACCTCGATCGTTTCCCCGGCCTCTACCAGACGAAGAAGCTCGCTCGCTCGTTGGCGGAGCTCACGGATTCCAACGGATGTCATGTGCTAGTAGTAGCACATTTAGAGCGCTTCGCCGGCTCGGACTCCGCGGGTGACGATCCGCTCGGCGACGAAGGACAGAAACGGGATGGTTCCGGCCAGCAGGACGCCGATTGTGCCCTTCCATGACCACTTGCATCGCTGGGAGAGGTCGAAGGCGGCAATCAGGTAGAGCACGTACAACGTGCCGTGGATTGGCCCGACGATGCCCACGATCTGGTCACCGGTCACGCTCAGAGCGCCGTCGGCAAGGTACTTCAGCGGCATCCCGACGAGGATCAGGACGATCAGTCCGATGCCGACAACGATGGCGATGATCCGGAACCGCAGCAGGGCAGCGGGTCTGCCTGTCCCGATCTGCGGCGGTGCACCGGCGGAGTTCCGCCTCGGTTGATCAGCCGGCACGGCGAGCCTGCGCCTTGACCGCCTGCTTGGCCTCGGCGGCCTCGTTGAGCTGGGTCAGATAGGCGTTGTAGGCCATCAACTCCGGGTCGGGCGGGACGTA
>JALZIL010000159.1 GCA_030860305.1 Actinomycetota bacterium | reverse complement strand
CCGTGGAGATCGAGGCGATGAAGTGGCTGACCCTGCATGCCGCCTGGCAGATGCAGCAGGGCCAGGACAACCGGCACACGTCCTCGATGGCCAAGCTGTACGCCGGCGTCAAGGCCAACGAGGTCGTCGACCGGGTCCTGCAGATTCACGGCGGGATGGGCTACACCCGAGAGTTGCCGATCGAGCGGTGGTACCGCGAGTTGCGGCTACTGCGGATCTATGAGGGCACCGACGAGATCCAGCGGCAGTCGATCGCCCGCAATCTGCTCAAGGGCAATGTGAAGCTGGCCTCGACGCCCAACTGACCCGCCCGATCGTGGGTGCCCGCGGAGACCCCACGGGAGTCAACTCGATTGGGCGGCGACCTTCGGTTCGATGAACTGCAGATCGAGTTCGACCTTGACCACGTCGCCGAGCATCGCACCGAGCGGGCCGAAGCCGAGCCCGAAGTCCTTACGGCGGATCTCACCGGTCGCCTCGAACCCGGCGTGCCGGGTCCCGTCGAAGAACGCCTCGACGCCGCCGAACTCGGTCGCCAGAGTGAGCGGCCGGGTGACGTCGCCGATCGTCAGCTCACCGTCCAGCGTCCAGTCGGAGCCCTCGCCGCGAACCCGCGTCGACCGGTAGGACATCGTCGTTCGGTTCTCCACGTCGAGGAGTTCGGCCGAACGCAGGTGCGCATCGCGGGTCTCGTTGCTCGTGTCGATCGATGCCAGGTCGACGCTGGCCGCGACCATCGAGTCGTCGAGGGTCGCACCGATCACCAGTTCGGCGGAAACAGTACCGAATCGGCCGCGAACCTTGGCGACACCCAGGTGGCGGATGGTGAAGCCGACGGTGGTGTGGTCGGTGTCCAAGGCCCAATGGCCCTGGGCGAGTGGCAGAGCCGTCCTTGTTGTCCCTGCGGTCGTTGTCGTCATGGAGTCGATCCTGTGCGCCGGATGCGAGCCGAGGGAGACCGCGCTGTAGCTGGCACGGCCGAGACCGGCCTTGCCCAGGCTGGCCTCCTCCAGGCTGGCCTTGACGGGGCCACCATGGCGGCGCTGTAAGCGAGCACACTGTACGAGTGATCGAGGGAGAGCTCGGCTCGTTCCTACGTAGCCGGCGTGAGGCGGTGAGCCCCGCCGACGTCGGCCTGCCGATCGGAACCCGTCGACGTACCCCCGGCTTACGACGCGCCGAACTCGCCACCTTGGCTGGGCTCAGCGTCGACTATCTGATCCGACTCGAGCAGGGTCGAGACGTTCACCCCTCGACGCAAGTACTGGGGGCGCTGGCCGCGGCGTTGCAGCTCAGCGAGGACGATCGCGACCATCTCCGAATCCTTGCCGCTATCACCAGCGGCGCGGAGCTCTGTCCCGCGCAGATTGCTGCCGCGAGAAAGGTCCGGCCCACCGTCCAAGCCATGCTCCACCAGCTCGAGCCGGCCCCGGCGTTCGTGCTCAACCACCTGGCCGACCTCCTGGCCTGGACCGACGGCTACGACCGGCTGGCGCGTCCCCTGGGCATACTCGATGGCGCGGGGCCCAATCTCGTCTGGTTCACCTTCGCCGACGATCGAGCGCGGGCCGCGTACCCCGACTGGGACGACATTGCCGACGAGCAGGTCGCCAACCTGCACGAGCTACGGCAGTGCGACAGCAACACCGACACGCTGGCCGCCCGGCTCGCGCAGGCCGCGGGGTCGGAGTTCACCGACCGATGGGAGCGCCGCCCGGTCGGGAGGAAGCGCACCGGGATCAAGGCGATCTCGCACCCGGCCGTGGGTGTCCTGCGGCTGGCTTTCGAAACGCTGGAACTGCCCGATGCCGACCGCCAGCGCCTCGTGGTCTACCTGGCCGCCGACGCGGCGACGGAAGCCGGCCTCAATCGGCTCGCCGGTCGTCGGCCAGGTGCGCTGCGATCGGTGAGCGCCGGCTAGCTGCGCCTGCCGTGTCAGCTCGGTGGCTCACTGTTGATCATCGGAACTAAGGCGGTTTTCGTCCGAGGAATCCCCTGCTTCTCCGATGATCAACTCGAGCTCCGGCTCAGGGCTGCGATTCGGCGTACGCGCGTACCCGGTCCATCACCTCGGCGCTGACCTTGCTCGGGTGCCCCGCGTCGAAGGGCGGCTGCGGGTCGTACTCGATATAGACCTGTGCGGCCTGGGCCGCCACGTCGTCGACCAGCAGTTCGACGAGCCGGATCGCCATGTCGATCCCTGCGGAGACCCCGGCCGCGGTGATGATCCGCTCAGGTAGGTGCTCGACCACCCGCTGGGTGACCGGCACCGCGCCGAGCTTGTCGAGGTAACCCAACACGCTCCAGTGCGTGGTGGCAGTCAGCCCAGCGAGCAGTCCGGCCGCGGCGAGGATCAGTGAACCGGTGCACACCGAGGTCGTGAACCGGGTGCCCTCGTGTGCGCGCCGCAGCCAATCGAGGAGCGGGCCCCCGTCGAGAACCGCCCGGGTACCGATGCCGCCCGGTACGACGATCACATCGGGCGCCGGTACCTCGTCGAAGGTTGCGTCGACGGTGAGTCCGAGCCGGCCGCTCTCGGTACGTACCTCGCCTCGCGCTTCGCCGACGAACACCACGTCGAGCGACGGAACCTGTTGCAGCACTTCGTACGGTCCGATCGCGTCGAGCGCGGTCAACCGGGGGAACAGAGGGATGGCGACTTGGCATGTCACGGTCGCCCACAGGGAGCGAGCATCGCAGGGCCGTCCACGGCCCGAGGAGCGGAGCGACCGCGGAGGCGACCCAATGGACTCTGCCTTTCGTTGGGTTCGGCGGAGGAGCCGGTGGGTACGCCCGGGCCACCGTCGGGTACGGCGGAGAAGCACCGGCGGTAATGGTCGGGGGGCACACCGAGACGACGTACGAACGCCCGTCGCATCGTTTCGGCCGAGCCGAACCCGGCGCGCGCGGCCGCGACGGTGACCAGCACCGACTCGGACTCCAGCAGCCGTCGGGCGGTGTCGACCCGGACCTGCTCGACGTAGTCGCCGGGCGGGCAGCCGAGTAAACGGAGAAACTCGCGGCTGAGGTGCCGTTCACTCATCCCGACCCGCGCAGCAAGCGAAGGAATGCGCAGGTCGGCGGCCGGTTCGGCGTGAATCAGGTCCTGCGCCGCTCGTACGGAAGGCCGCGCAGGCGGTGGGGACCAGACCGGACCGGCGAACTGACTCTGCCCACCCGGCCGGCGCAGGAAAACGACGAGTTCGCGGGCGATCCGCTGGGCCACATCGACACCGTGATCGGCCTCGACGAGCGCCAGCGCGAGGTCGATCCCTGCGGTCACGCCTGCCGATGTCCAGATTCGGCCCCGCCGCAGGTAGATCGGGTCGCTGCGTACATCGACGGCCGGGTAGTCGCGGGCCAGCGCACGGGCGTAGCGCCAGTGCGTGGTGGCGGCCAGCCCGTCGAGCAGTCCGGCCGCCGCGAGCAGGAACGCTCCGGTGCACACCGACACGACCCGGCTTGATCGTACGGCGGCCTTTCGCAACCAGCCGACGAAGGCGTCGTCGCGGCTCAGCGTCCTGGCGCCAGGCCCGCCGGGGACCAGCAGCGTGCCGATCTCGCCGGTCTCGGGCAGTCGCTCGTCGGCGAGCAGCCGCAATCCACTCTCGGCCAGGACCGGTCCAGGGGTCACCGCCACCAGCGAAACGCAGTAGCCGGAGCTCGATCCGGTGCCGGAGGCGGGAACGCCCAGGAGCGAGGTGGCGCCGATCAGCACCTCGTACGGGCCGGTGACATCGAGCGGTTGGAACCCGGCGAAGACCGGGATGACAACACGGTGGGAGGGCACGTACCCAGAGTTCTAGCGCCCGAGTGCTGGCGTCAATGTCGGGTACCCCACCTATTCGGCCAGGCGTCGACTCGGTCGGCCTGCGTGGTTATGCCTTCGGACCCTCATCGGCACGGCCTAAGGTCGAGGCCTGCGTTTCTCCGGCAGATCAGGAGCAGGCAGCAGGCATGGTGGACATATCTGACGTGCCGGCTGTCGTACCGCCTGCATGGGAAACAACAGCCGTTGAATGCCACGATGGTCAGTCACTGAACCAGACGACGAGTGAGACGGGACGGAGAAGGGGGTGAGTCATGGGTAGGGACACCGCTCCGTTGCCGTGGACCGGTGTGCATCACCCGCGACCGCCGCCGTCCTCAGGCCAGAGACCGCCGTCGTCCTCCGGCCAGAGACCGGCCTCCTCCGGCCAGAGACCGGCCTCTTCCGGCCAGAGACCGCCGCTGTCCTCCGGCCAGAGACCGCCGCCGTCCTCCGGACAGAGACCGGCCCCCCCGGGCCAAAGACCGGCCTCCTCCGGGCAGCGGCCGGCCTCTCCGGGCAAAAGACCATCTGCCTCCGGCAGTCGTCAGCCGAGTCGGCCGGGTCGAGGATCCGGGTCCGAAGGCGGCCGGCGCTCCGCGCCCATCGGTAGCCGTCCGCTACCTGCCCGCCTCGACCCTCGCGGCGGCTCATCGGGTCCCCGACATCGGCTCCGCGAACAACCGGGCATCGGTCGATTCTTGATTCTCAGCGTGCTTGGAGCCCTGATTCCCGGACTGGCCTATCTGGTAGCGGGCCGGCGCGCACTCGGGCTCTTCACCCTGACGGTGTTCGTCAGTGTGGTCGCCGCTGCCGTCTGGCTGCTTCGAGGCGACCAGCGCAGGCTGCTCCGGCTGCTCGTCGACGGCAATGCCCTGGCCCTGCTAGGGATCGCAGCGGTGGCCCTCGGTCTGGGCTGGATCGCGGTGATCATGACCGGGCACCTCCTGCTGCGACCGAGAGGGCTGCGCACCGGGCAGCGTGTCGTCGGTGCCGTGCTGATGGCGGCGCTCAGCCTGGGCATCGCCTTGCCGACCGCGGCCGCCGCGAACGCCGCCTTTCTGGCCCGGGACACCCTCGCCGAGATCTTCACCGACGACGGCCAGAGCGCTACCGTCCCGGACGCCGAACCCGGCAATCCGTTCGGGAACAAGGAGCGGGTCAACGTCCTGCTGCTCGGCGGCGACGGCCTGCCTACGAGGGAGGGAATCCGTACAGACAGCGTCATCGTCGCCAGCACCGACACCGAGAGCGGGGCGACGACCCTGCTCAGCCTTCCTCGTAACTTGGAGAACCTGCCCTTTCCAGAGGGGCCGCTGCGGGATGCGTACCCGGACGGGTTCGAAGGCAGTACGGAATCGGCCGGGTTGCTCAACGCGGTGTACGACAATCTGCCGATCGAGCACCCCGGCATCCTCGGGCCCACCGACAATCTGGGGGCGGATGCGCTCAAGCTCGGTGTGGGCGAAGCGCTAGGCCTCACGATCGACTACTACTTGCTGATCAATCTGGACGGCTTTCGCACCCTGGTCGACATCCTCGGTGGGATCAGGGTCAACGTGAACGAGTGGGTGCCGATCGGCGGCGACGACAGTGCGGGAATCCGCCCAGACGACTATCTGACCCCCGGACCGTCACAACTGCTCCAAGGCAACGATGCGGTCTGGTACGCGCGGGGCAGGTATGGCCTGTCGGACTACTCCCGGATGGCCCGACAGCGGTGTGCGATGGATGCGATCATCGGCTCCGCCGACCCGTTCACACTCCTGAGCCGGTACCAGGACATTGCCGAGACCGCACCCGACCTCGTCCTCACCGATATCCCGCGTTCGGTGTTGCCCGCCTTCGTGGACCTCGGCGTACTGGTCAAAGACGCCGAGATCCGTTCTCTGGTCTTCGACAACACCGTCATCCTCCCGGCCTATCCTGACTATGACCTGATCCGGGACTTCGTCGCGACGGCGTTGGCCGATCCGGTCGCCAACGGCGAACCGGCGCCCCCGACCACTCCTGAACCGTCCCCCACGACGACAACCGAGCCGGTAGATCCCGAAGTCGAGCCGCCGGCTGTGACTCCGGCGGCCGAGGACGTCACCTCCTTGTGTGCGTACGACCGCGTCGCCGCCCAAGAGGCGCTGGACCAGGGAGAGCCACCGACTCGACGACGCTGACGCCCCTGGCAGTCTTGTCGATATGACGCTGCACGTGAAACCCGGCACCGAGTGGTCCGCCGTACTGTCCCGAGCCTCGAAGCGGGCCCCCGAGGCATTCGGGGACGACGTCTTGCACAACCTCGTCGGTGGGTCCTGGCAGCAGATCGGGACACCGGAGATGCTGATCAGCCCGGTGGACGGCAGCGACCTGATCGGGCTGCCCACACTCACTCCCGAGCAGGCCAGCGAGGCGGTCCGGCACGCGGCTGACGCGCATGCTGAGTGGGGTGCGGTCCGGCTGGCCGAGCGCAAGGCGAAGGTCACGGCGGCCGTCGACGTGATGACTGACGCGCGCGAGGATCTGGCGCTGCTGCTGTGCTGGGAGATCGGCAAGCCGTGGCGGCTGGCCTGTGCGGATGTCGACCGGGCGCTGGACGGAGTCCGCTGGTACGTCGGGGAGATCGACTCGATGCTGGCCGGCCGAACGCCGCTTCCCGGGCCGGTCAGCAACATCGCCAGCTGGAACTACCCGATGTCGGTGCTCGTGCACTCCGAACTCGTCCAGCTGCTGGCCGGCAACGCGGTGATCGCCAAGACCCCGTCGCAGGGGGGCGCTGCCTGCCTCACCTTGGCGCACGCGCTGATGGCCGCGCAAGGTTTGCCAGCTGAGCTGGTTTCCGGCGGGGGACAGGAGCTTTCGGCGGTACTCGTACGATCGCCCGAGATCGGCGCGCTGGCCTTTGTCGGCGGGCGGTCCAACGGCGGCAAGGTCGCCGCCGCGCTGCTGGACACCGGCAAGCGGCACATGCTCGAGCAGGAGGGCCTGAACGCCTGGGGGATCTGGGACTTCTCCGACTGGGAGGGCCTCTCGGGACATCTGAAGAAGGGCTTCGAGTACGGCAAGCAGCGGTGTACGGCCTACCCGCGCTTCGTCGTACAGCGCGATCTGGTCGACGAATTCCTCGCGACGTACCTGCCGGTGGTCGCGGCCATCCGCCTGGGGCATCCACTGTCCGTCGAGGACGACAGTGATGATCTGCCGGAGCTCGACTACGGCCCGCTGATCAGTGCGGCGAAGGCGGCTGAACTCGCGGACCGGGTGGACGATGCGCTGATGCGCGGCGCCGTACCGCTCTATCGCGGGCGGCTGTCCGGTGGCCGGTTCCTCGAGGGGCAGGACACGTCGGCCTACGCCTCGCCGGTGACGCTGCTTGCGCCGTCCGGGGCCTCACGGCTGATGCACGAGGAGCCGTTCGGGCCGGTGGACACGATCATCGTGGTGGACACCGAGGCCGAACTGCTGGCTCAGATGAACGCCTCCAACGGCGCCCTGGTCGCCTCGATCGCCTGTGACGACGCCGAGCATGCGACCCGGCTCGCCGCGGAGGTGCAGGCATTCAAGGTCGGCATCAACAAGCCGCGCTCCCGCGGGGATCGGGCGGAGACCTTCGGTGGTCGCGGCGCGTCCTGGCGCGGCTGCTTCGTCGGCGGCGAGTTGCTGGTTCAGGCCGTGACCGAAGGGCCGGAGAACGAACTGCTGTACGGAAATTTCCCCGACCACAACCGCTACCCCGCCAACATCTGACCCACGTTATGGAATTGACCGATCACCATGGTTCTTGGCTCGTGAGTTTGCCTGACCAAGTTATGGCCTGGTTCTTTGTTCCTCTTCCTGAGGCGATTGGTATCCCGCAGGGCAGTCAATGGCCGAGCCACAGTCCGGTGGCATTCCGTCAAATTGCTGAGCAGCTCCAAGAGGAAACAGTGCAACTCTCACCAATCTCTGAGCGTGACATTGATGGGTCGACGTTGCCCTATTGAGCAGCGCACGTGTCTGGCATGTGCATTCGGACCACGTCACCTTGTCAAGGCTCGATGCAATGGTCGCCGTCTCAAACTTGGCGACTCGCGAAGGTATAAATCCGTTCGACGTGAGCGTTTCAACTCATCAAGAGGGATCCGAGGTGATGGATGCGCTGCGATCCGACTTTCTTAATTTGGGTCTCGGATATGTAACCGTACTGGAAGTGGCTGTTCCGCTTCGTGTGATGGGATCTCTCAGAGCTCTGGATTCGCACTTGATTTCGACCGACCACATACCCCCAACCTTCGACGACCCAGTCAATTGGCCAGTTATTGGACTCGAGGATAAGGAACACGCTCGGTTCGAATCCCGAGTGCAGTCCGCGCTAGACGTTGCGGTAGCCGCAGCCACCCGCTTGCAGCGTGCTTATTACGCGGCCGCCAGGTTGCCTATAACTTTGGTGAGTCGAAACTCACTTCCTCAAGTCATCCCAGTGTCTTTTCGGAAGGCGCAGGATATCGATGACGACGCCGGTTCTGAGCGAACGACTCTGATCCAGACGCACGTACGGCCTCCGAAGGACGCCTTACCGATGATCCTGGGCAAAGCCAAGCTCGAGGCGGTCGCTCAAGAGATCCATCCCTCTGGAAGCCGGCCGTTCGCCCTACACCTTGATCTATATCGGGAATCGCAAGTCGCATTACGTGATGGTGACCGCCGCTTGGCAGGTCTACTGCTCGGGATGTCGGCAGAAGTGCTCTTGGATGATGTCCTTCTGCATATTCACTGGGAGCAGCGCGAGACGCCAGAGTCAGCACTGGAGCTTGTGGAGCAATTACCCGACAAGATCGTCAGTCGCGTGCTTGCCACCTTTCCCCATCTGTTGGGTGGCCCGTGGTCCCCAGATGGTGAAGACGCTTGCGGCCGCTGGGTTCGTCACGTGGCACACCTCCGTAATCGCATAGCGCATTCGGGCTACGTGCCGTCGGAGCGACAGATACAGCTCGCCCAAGGGAGTGTGGACGGTCTCGTATCATTCATCTGCGACCGCCTAGCGCATGACAACACGCGCAATAACTTGCCCCGAACTGCAACCGCATTGGCGGGCATTTCTGGCTTAGAAAAGAGGGGCAAGCAGACCAAGAAGGTCGCGGCGGTTCAAAGTGATGCCGGAGAACCGGTCTGGGCAGACACCTTCGCCCGTTGGCGTGCAGCGCTTGATCGACTCCGCGAAGACCGGTCTGGCGGTCTCCGCGCACCTTCGCTCAGCCGAGCCGAATTGTTGCTGATCAGCGTCAACGAAGTGGAGGCACGATGTTGCCTTCACGATCCTGCGGTTCACTTAGCGGCCTATGTCGAGCCGCTGTCCAGTGCCGAGATGGAGCCTCTTATCGCCGAACTGAGGTCAGCCGGCATGTGGCGTCCGATCGGGCTCGGCACGTCCGCAGCAATCAGCGTTCTCCGCCTGCCGGATGATCTTCGAGATAAGTGCCGGATTGACGAGGCATGGGTGGAGGAGTATCAGCATGTGCCCGAGTTGGGCGTGATGGTTGATCGGACGGATTATCGACGTCAGGTATCCGGCGGTTCCGCCACCCGCAGCGAGTCGGCAGCGGTTCGCCTCCTCAAGCGGATTTTCCGCGCGGGTCGTTGACTGGAGCTTCCGATGACGCCGCAGATCTCAGAGCTCGCGCCCTGTGAGGGACCCGGTTGGGCGCCGAGGTGCAGGCCTTCAAGGTCGGCATCAACAAGCCGCGTTCGCGTGGGGACCGGGCCGAGACCTTCGGCGGGCGCGGCTCATCCTGGCGGGGCTGCTTCGTCGGCGGCGAGCTACTCGTCCAGGCGGTGACCGAGGGACGGAAAACAAACTGTTGTACGGCAACTTCCCCGACCACAACCGCTACCCCGCGAACATCTGACCGCCTGCGCTATCGAACCGCTGTTGCTTCGATCTCTACCTTGAATTCCGGAAAGGCGAGACGAGTCACGCCGAGGAGCGTCATGGCCGGCAGATTGGGAGCCAGCGCTTCGGCGGAAGCGCCGCTGGCCGCGAGGAATTCGTCCACATCGGTGGTGTATACCGTCAGTCTGACGACGTCGGCTATGGTCATGTCGGCCGATTCCAGGACGGTGCGCAGGTTCGCAAACGCCATCCTCACCTGCTCGGCCATGTCTGCCCGCGGCAGGGGTGCCCCATCCGGATCGCTCGCCGTTTGGCCCGCGCAGAACAACACTCGCTCACCATGCGAGACCTGCACCCCCTGAGAGAAACCGAACGCTTTCGACCACTCCCATGGATTCACATCGGTGCGCTCCACGGCGCACCCCCTTTCTCGTAGGTAACAGTCCTCTCAAACATGCTCGCACTGGAGTCGTCGAGGTGGGCGGCTCAGAGACGCCGCGAAGACTCTCTCGTGACCCCTGCGTGTGCATGAATCAGGGGCGAGCCAGCTACGCCGTGCCGTCGAAGACGCGCTGCAGTTCGGCGACGTCCAACTTGATCATCCCGAGCATCGCCTTCATCGCCCGCTGGCCCTTCTCCTGGTCAGGGTCGGAGATCAGGTCGTCGAGGATGGTGGGCACGACCTGCCAGGACAGGCCGTACTTGTCCTTGAGCCATCCGCACTGGCTCTCCTGACCGCCTTCCAGCAACCGGGTCCAGTAGTAGTCGACCTCGTCCTGGTCCTTGCACGGGATGAGGAAGGAGACCGCCTCGTCGAAGCTGAACTGCGGCCCGCCGTTGATCGCGGTGAACGCCGTGCCGTCCAGGGTGAAGTCGACGGTGACCACGGTTCCGGCCTCTCCTGGCCCGGCCTCGCCGTACTTCGTGACCTTGTCGATCGAGGAGTTGGGGAAGATGGAGACGTAGTGGTTTGCCGCCTCCTCGCCTTGAGTGTCGAACCACAGGTTGGGTGTGATCGCGGGCATGGCAACAGACTCGCACCTTATGCGCATAACGTCCCGGAATCGGGTCCGAAACGGGACGTTATGCGCATAACGTCCAAAGAAGCGGCTAGGCGGCCACCGGCTCGTGCTCGGGCTCGGCGACTGACGCGGTGCCGGCTGGCTCCAGCGCGATCTCCAGCACCTCTCGTACGTCGGCCACCACGTGCACGGTCAGCTCGGCGCGAACCGACTCGGGGACATCCTCGAGGTCGGGCTCGTTGCGCTGCGGCAAGATCACGGTG
>JALZIL010000088.1 GCA_030860305.1 Actinomycetota bacterium | reverse complement strand
TCGGGGGTCATACTCATCTCGGTCATCGGTCCTTCCGGTAGTGGCGGGCGAGGCGGTCGGCCGCGACGTAGCAGCCAATGGGGCGACATCTCGTCGGATCGCCGGAGTTCGACGGCGACAGCGGCACCGCCAGAACGTCGCCGGCGACCATCAGCCAGTGGGCGGGTGGCTTCGCGGGGTAGAACAACGGTTCGCTGGCCCAGACGTCGCCGATGTCGTCCACACCAAGCTGCGGGTGCTTAAAGAGATGGCTCGCCTGCCGGTCGATCTCGAAGGGCCAGTCGTCATCGAGGCGGTCGACGTCGAACCGGTCCACTTGACGACTGTATTACAAGCGACCACAGATGGCTACGGAGGGGTTACTGCCATCGCCCGGCTCGCCCCCACGCTCGGCCCCACAGGGCACAGACTCAGAGTCGCCGTGCCCACACCGTGCCCACAGAACGTCCAATCGGGACCGTCGACACTCATGGCCAACCATCCGCGAAAGTGCAGGTCAGCTGCACAAAGTGAGGTTTTCGGCGCAGGCCAGGCGAGTGCCTGGGAAGAACTTTTAATCCGCGGGTTGCGGGTTCGATTCCCGCGGGGCCACCAAGCGCTTGTCGATGCCCGTGGGACGCAACGAAAGCGCCAGACAGGCCGGATTCGGCCACTTCTGCAGCGAGGTCCAGCAGCGGGTCCGGACCCGCGCTGATGGCCGGAGCCGGCCTGGGAATCGCCCTGCTTGCGGGGGCGGGCTAGCCGGCGAAGGACATACCGGGACATCGATCGCCGAACGCCGGCCGCTGCGAGGTAAGGCTGGTGCGGTCGCTGGCCAGGGATGCTTCGAAGCCGGGAGGGTCTCGCGGCGCTCCTGCCTCATGGTCGCCGCCACGGATTCCCCTCCACCGCGACGCCCACGCAGTCAGGAAGGTTCCATGCGCAGCACGTGACCATGTCCCGGGTGGCAGCGGCCGTGGAGGACCTCGCTATAGGCCCGCTCGATGCTGGTTGGGTCGTGCGCGTATAGGAGCCTCACCGGTTGCCGGGCGCTGTCGAGGTAGGCCCGCCAGGCGCGCTCTTGGCGCCCGCGGAACTCATCTGGGCCCAGGTGGTGAGTGAGCCGGCGCAGCTGCTCGACTGCCGAGAACACCTCTTCGCCAGGGGTTGCGACGAGGGTCTTCCCCGGTGCACGGTGCGCGGCCCCCACCAAGACGGTGCGCACCGCACGTTCTGGTACGGCGGCACGGAGCCGGTCACGCAGCGATGCGTCTCCCGCCATGTCGACCATGACGAGCGGGCCGTCGGCGGCGTGCTGGCCCAAGGTTTCGGCGCCCGGATAGGACAGGACCGTGGTGAACAGCCCAGTTGCGGCGCAGGCCGCCACATGTGCGAGCGCGGTCAGCCCCACGACCCGCAGGTCCGAGCCCTGCAGTTGCTGGGCCACTGCTTGTGCGGTCTTGCTAGATGCGCTGGTCAACACTACGGTTGCCGACTCCGTGGCGCGTGTGGACTCGCGGAGTTGGCTGGCGAGGAGGAACCCGAGCACGAACAACGGCCGCAGCAAGGCGGCGAGCGCCTCGTCGTCGGTCGGAGGGGCGGTGCCGGGCGTGGCCGCGGCCAATCGGTCATAGTGCTGGTAGGCAGAGGGCAGGCCGCGACGGTGTTGCGATCCGTCCCGCAGCGACGACGAGGTCACGCGAACCGGCGTGAGCAGGCAGTGAGTGGCGATCGGCAGCAGTCCTTGCACCCTGGACCCCGGCGCAAGCTCGGCTGCGGCGCTGTCCAGGACCCGCCCGGTGCCCCACGCGGGCAGGCAGCCCCAGCCCGGCCGCGCGGTCGGGAAGAAGTCCCAGTAGCGCAGCTGTTCGCCAAGCAGCCCGTAGGTCAGGGTGTTGGCAGTGAATGCGACAGCCTCGACTCTGACGAGCACCGACCCGCCCTGCAGGGAGCCGGACACCGGCAGTGGGGAGCCGTCGTGCAGCCCGCCCTGCCAGGAGATCTGTTCGAGGTTGCCGCGGCGAGTCAGCAGCGTACGCGGACCGCTGCTCACCGGTAGCCGCCTCACCGGTCGCCGCCTCGGCGGTCCTTGACGGAAGCGTGGCTGCGGTCTGGACTGGCTAGATGGACGCCGCCGCCACCGAGGATGCCACCGCAGAGTTGGAGGCCGCTCTGGCCGGTCTTCGGCACGACCGGTACGGCTACTACGGTGCGATGCTTCGCGACTTGCTTCTCCATGCCGTGTACGACGACCTTGGACCTGTGCGTTCGCTGGACTACCGGGTGCTGAGGTTCGTGGATGCCCAGGTCACCGGTGCCGTCACCGTCAGCCACGTGTCTGAGCTCCTGCTGTGCGACCGCGCGAGGGCCAGTCGGGTCGTACACCGCCTGGCCGAGGCCGGGCTGATCGAGCTGCGCGTGCCTGCCAGCGATGCCCGGAAGCGTCGCCTGGTTCTCACGCCGATGGGACGCCGGTTGCTTACCGCAGCCGCCTCGGCCCGGCGCACCCATCTGCGAGCATCCCTCGCTCATTGGGACGACCGGGACATCCGCGTGCTTGCGCGGCTGATCAGCCGGCTCAATGAGGACGCGCAGCGGCATTTCAGCTCGCTGTCCTCTCTCCGTGCTGACCCAATCACGGCTTCAGAGTCCATCCCTCAGCCGAATCGTCGGCCGCGGGATCCGAGCCGTCACAAGAAGCCGAGGGAACACTTTGGTGGCCATCGACAACTATCGTGAGACGAGCGGACGGTTGACCGACCGAGTCGGACGTGGGCTTGTTTGAGCGGAATCCAGAGGCACTCGAACCGCTCAACACCGCCGAGGTTTCGCGGCGTCGGCTCGCGACTGCGCGATCTCGTGGGGGTTGGGAGTCTAGGACTACTGCGCTATGGCCGCGGTACCGGTCGCATCCTTCGGTCACGTCCACGGTGATGGTGGATGAAGACGTCACAAGCGGCAGGCCGTGGGGGAGCGTTGTTGTCAGCTCGGACGTCCGCTCGATTTCTGGGTACACATTGGGTACCCACCGCAGCCGTAAACCGCCCCGATCGATCAACATCCAGCAACGACGAAACACGATGCGTGCTGCAGGAATCAGCATCTTCCATGTCTAACCCACAGTCCGTAGATCGCCCTCTCAAGGCGATAGCGCGGCTTGAATCAGGTTAGCTCTTCAGGTAGCGCCCGCGATTGCGTACGTCCGCCTTCACCGGTCGTAGACGTCGCGGCGGTGCCCAAGTGTCACGACGACGACGAGGAGCACGTCATCGACGACGGTGTACATGATGCGGTAGTCCCCGACTCGGACCCGCAGACCAGGGCGACCGTGCAGGGAGCGGGCGGCCGGGGGGCGGGGATCCTGCGCTAACAAGGCGATCGCACCTTGCAGGCGCTGCCGGATCGGCGGGTCGAGCTTGCGGAGCGCACGGACCGCTGCCGGCCTTAGCTCGATCCGGTACTGGCTCACCAACCGAGATCGGCCTTGACCTGCTCCCAGGGAATGTTGGGGCCCTCTTCGCTCATGGCCTCGTCGAAGGCCGCGACGTCTTCGGCATCCTCTAGAGCCGTCACCAGCTTCTCGTACTGCTCGGGGCTGACCAGCACGGCAGCTGGGCGCCCGTAGCGCTCAAGAATTACTGCTTCGGTGCGGGCAAGCTCGACCGCGTCAGGCAAGCTCTCTCGCGCGCTGCTGATGTTCATGGTCGCCATGCGACTCATTGTACGACACGCCTTGAATGTTGTACAACACTATCTTCCCGTTGCGCGAGCTCAAAACCCGATCAATACACAGTGGACGGTCCGCAGATTGTCCGCAAGACGTTCATAGACCGCCAACCAGGCTCAACGATGGCCAACCGCATAACCCTGGTCGCAGGCGGAATGCGCCCCCCACAGGCCGGCGGCCGTGTCGGCCTGAGCGACCTTGCAACCCGCGGGCAACACCCAATGGGCCCACCTCATGGCAGCCTCGTTGCTGGCCCTGCTGCCCTGCATCGTGGTGTTCTTCCTGGCTCAGCAAGCCTTCACCCAGGGGGTCGTGCTCACCGGCCGCCGTTGAGAGACAACGCCGTTGAGTTGTAGCGCCAGTCCGGTAACCGCGTCGAAGAATCGAACCCGGGAGCTGTCCACGGTGAGCGTGAGCTTGGTCCCCGCGACGGCTTGGGTACGAGCGTCCACGGCCGCGATCACGGTCGCCGGGCCGGGCTCGAGCGTGAACGCGGCGTCGGACCCGTCGTCGTCGCGGACCTTGGCCTGCTGCGCATCGACGGTGAAGATGCAGCAACGAGACCCCGCCCGGGTTCTCCGCCTCGTCGATCACGACCTCGGCCGAGGCAGCCTGGTCGAAGGCTGCGACGAATTCCGAACTCAGATGCTCGGGCCTGATGCCCATCACGACCTTTCCTGGCCGAACCCCCGGGGGCACCGGTATCTCCCACGGCCCGACACGGGCTATCGCGTGGGCCGCGCCGGTCTCGACATCGGCCAGCAGGAGGTTCATCGGGGAGTCCCGATGAAACCGGCGACGAAAAGATTGGCCGGGGAGTCGTAGAGCTGCTGCGGGTCGTCGAGCTGTTGGAGGCGACCGCGGCGCAAGACCGCCACCCGATCACCGATGGTGAGCGCCTCGGTCTGATCGTGGGTCACGTAGAGGAAGGTCGCGCCGAGCTCGCGATGCAGTCGGCGGATCTCGGTACGCAACTGGACGCGGAGCTTGGCGACGAGATCGACAACGGCTCGTCCATCAGGAAGGCCGCTGGTTCCCGGACGATGGCTCGGCCCATGGCTACCCGTTGCCGTTCCCCACCGGACAGCGCCCGAGGCCGGCGATGCAGCAAGGACTCGATGCCCAGCAGAGCGGCCACCTCTCGTACCCGGTGGTCGATCGCGGTGCGCTTCATCCGCTTCGCCTTGAGCGCGAAGGCCAAGTTCTGGTACGCGCTCAGGTGCGGGTACAGCGCGTAGTCCTGGAAGACGATGGCCAGGTCCCCGCTCGCCGGGCCCGAGGTCAGTGACCGGGCGGCCGCCGATGCTCACCTCTCCCTGGGTCGGGGTCTCCAAACCAGCCACGATGCGCAGCACGGTCGACTTTCCGCAACCCGACGGCCCGACCACCGCCAGCACCGGCGAATCCTTCGTCTGGTCCTGCAGGTGCCCCGGCTCAGCTGACCGGAGATCGCGAGGGTGCTACAGGAACGTCGGCGTACCCCTGATCGAGTCCGTGCAGGAACTCCCGGGTGTCGGCCGCCTCTTGCTCGTCGATCTTGGCCATCGCGAAGCCGAGATGGACCAGCACCCAGTCCTGCGCGCCGAGTTCTTCATCCTGCAACAGGCCGATGTTGACCAGCCGCTGCACACCGTCGACAGCCACCTTGGCCACGTCCGGGCGGTCGGTGAGGATTTCCACGATCACGGCCGGGATGCCGAGGCACATATCGCTCCTTCGGGTTCGGCTGTGCTGGTTATCCCCAGGCGCAGCGCGGAGATTGCGGCTGCCACCGGTTGCGCCGCGGGCCAGTCGATCGTGGCTGTCCGGGCTCGATCGGCCGCACCCACCTCATCACTCCAGGGCACAGCTCCGGCCAGGGTGAGATCGTGCCGGACGCAGAACTCGGTGATCGCCTCGGAGTCGGCGTTTGAGCGTACTTTGTTGGCGACCACCAGGATCGCCACCGGTAGTTCTGCCGCCAGGGCGGCCATCCGCGCAACGGTCTCCAACGACCGGTAGTACGGCTCGGCCACCAAGCAGACGACATCTACGTGCCTGATCGTGCCGCGGCTGAGGTGCTCCGGGGAGGCCTCCATGTCCACCACCACCAGGCGGTTCGGGTCGTCGCCGAGATCCTCGATGACAGCCGAGACCACGGCATGGGCCGAGCACAGACATCCCTCTTCGGCATGCGCCGGCGCGCCCATCGCCAGCAGCCGGACGCCGTCCGGGGCAGTCACGGCATAGGAATCGAGGACATCCTCTACCGGGGAGTTCAGACCAGCGCCGCCCAGCCGCCGGGACACGAGTCCGGACGGTATGGCCCGTACCGAACGGGCGAGGTCGGGGGACACCCCTAGGGCGACACCGAGGTTCGGGTTCGCATCCGCATCGATCGCGACGACGGACAATCCGGACCGGGCCCCGAGGCGGGCAAGCGTCGCACTGATCGTCGTCTTGCCGGCCCCGCCCTTCCCCGCAACCGCGATCCTCATGTACCCGGTTTCTGGACGGCATCGAGCCCGACGTAACGGCGATGGAAGACGTTCAATGCGCGCTGCGCCTCAGCCAGGGTGCCGGCCATCGCATGCAGCCAGTCCTGTCCCTCGCGAGTCAAGGTGTAGGTGCGACGCGCTGGGCCCCGACTGGACGGCTGCCAGTTCGAGCGCACCAGCCCCTCCTCGTCCATCGCGCGCAGGCAGCGGTAGAG